>CAZZZQ010000204.1:0-6502 GCA_964658405.1 uncultured Sphingomonas sp. | reverse complement strand
GATGACGGACTTTCCCTTTACAAACATCAAGCAGTTCGATGATATCGAGGTTAAGAATGCGTATAAGTCCGAGGTGCTGACGCACCATGTAACCGAGGACGCATTTATTGCGAACCTGCGGCATACCAGCCGCGACAATGCCCGCACGCCGATGCAATGGGATAGTTCTGCTGAGGGCGGATTCACGACGAGCAAAACCCCATGGCTTGGGGTGAATCCTAACTATGCGATTATCAATGCGAAGCAGGAGTTAGCAGATCCGAACTCGATCTATCACTACTTTCAGAAGATGGTTGCGCTTCGGCACAGCGAGCCGGCGTTCGTCTATGGAGACTACAAGGATCTCGATCCGTCGAACAGCCAGGTCTTCGCATATACGCGGATTCTTGGAGCGAAAAGATATCTTGTGGTCCTGAACTTTTCGGAAAAGCCGGTGAGTTACATCATTCCTGATGGGATCGAGGCAGGTGCGCTTTCTATCTCGAACCTGCCGTCCGCTGAAGGGAATACCTCTACTCTCAACCTCAAGGGTTGGGAGGCACGCGTCTATACGTACTAGAGTAGTTACAAATAAAGATGGCATCCAGTTTATCTGGATGCCATCTTTGTTTAGAGACCGCTAGAAACTAGTAAGGGCGAGGTCCGCCGCCACCAAGAATGTGCTGCATTCCGGTGTTGTAGCCCTGACGAAACGCCTGCTTATAGTCGCGGCGCACATTGCCGGGAACATTGGGGTGGCGATACTCGTCACGGTTATTTACGTTCGGACGACGGTGATTCTCGACGTCCTTGCGGGCACCTTCAATGCCATCATGAAAACCCTGGCGCTGCACATCGCGATACTCGCGGGGCGGTACGTCCCATCCTCCAGGACCGGGGCCCTGACCATAGCCCGGGGGCGGTCCCTGTGGCGGGCCATACTGCTGTGCCACGATGGAGCCGGTCGTGCCGAGAAGTGCGAGTGCAAGGAACGGTGTTGCAAAGCGATTCAGTTTCATAACTTTCCTTTCGAACTCAGTGGGTAAGATGAGTTCCTTACTGCGCCTGTTGTCTAAGACACGCTCGCATGATCTTAGTTGTGAGAGCCTTATACCGGTTTGGGATTGCGCTCTACAAACTGACGCTGGTGCCAGTAGGGATAAGCAAGGGGAGCCTCACTCGCAGCATCGAGCTTCGCGACCTGCTCGGCCGTCAGCTTCCAGCCAACGGATCCGAGGTTCGCCTTGAGCTGCTCTTCATTGCGCGCACCGATGATCAACGTCGACACGGTAGGGCGTTGCAGCAACCAGTTAAGCGCGATCTGCGGGACGGTCTTGCCGGTCTCGTTCGCAACTTCATCAAGCGCGTCAACAACCTTGTAGAGGTACTCCTGATCAGGCTGCGGTCCGCCGTCCACGACGACCTTGGTGTTCAGGCGGCTGTCCTTCGGAAGGGGCTGCCCGCGGCGAATCTTGCCGGTCAGGCGGCCCCAGCCGAGCGGGGACCAGACGAGGGCGCCGACGCCTTGATCAAGCGCGAGTGGCATCAACTCCCACTCGTAGTCACGGCCGATCAGCGAGTAGTAGACCTGGTGCCCGACATACTTCGCCCAGCCGTAGCGCTCACTGATGCTCATCGATTTCATCAGGTGCCAGCCGGAAAAGTTGGAGCAGGCGATGTAGCGGACCTTACCCTCGCGCACGAACTTGTCGAGCGTGCTGAGCGTCTCTTCGATCGGCGTCGCCGCGTCAAAGGCGTGCAGATGGTAGACGTCGATGTAGTCGGTGTTGAGACGCTTCAGGCTGTTCTCGAGCGACTGGATGAGATGGTAGCGGCTTGATCCGACATCGTTCGGGCCGGTGCCAAAGCGGAACGTCGCCTTGGTCGAGATCAGAACGTCCTCGCGCTTGAGGTGCGAGAGCGCCTTGCCGAGTGCCGTCTCGCTTCCGCCGTCGGAGTAGATGTCCGCGGTGTCGAAGAAGTTGACGCCTGCGTCCATGCAGATGTCGACCATACGAATCGCTTCATCCTGCGTGGTCTCGGACCATGCCTTGAAGAACTCGTTGCCTGAACCAAACGTTCCCGCTCCGAAGCAAAGCTCCGGTACCTTCAATCCTGATCTGCCAAGCTGACGATATTCCATAGCCTCTTGGATGAGTTCCGTGCGGAACGCGATGCGCGTCGTAGAGATTTAACGGAGCGATCAGATTACTCTTCGGGGCGATCCACCTGGCTGAGATAGACCTCTTCAACGCGCTCAACGGTGTCGATCTCGTCGAGCGGCTTGTCGGTTCGAATGCGGATAATGCGAGGGAAGCGCAGCGCAAAGCCACTGGCGTGCCGGTCGCTGCGCATGACGTTATTGAAGGCGACCTCGAGGATGATCAGCGGTTCGACCATGCGGAAGTGACCGTGGTCCTCAAGGGTGTGCTCTTTGAGAAATTCGGTGAGCTCCGTGATCTCGACGTCGGTGACACCCGAGTAGGCCTTGCCGACGTTCAGCAGTTCGCCGGACTGGGCGAACCCAGGCCCGCGAACAGCGAAGGTGTAGTCGCTCAGGAAGGCTGCGCGGCGGCCGCTCCCGAACTCCGCCCCGGTGATGACGACGTCGAGGGTGGCGAGTTCGCGCTTCAGTTTTGCCCACGCAAGCCCCCGGCGACCGGGAAGGTAGGCCGAGTTGGCGGCCTTGAGCATGACGCCTTCGTTAGCCCGGGCGCGGGCGTCAGCGTAGGCGCGGTCGATATCTTCGGCGCTCTCGACCAGCCGCGAGGGCGAGATTAGGAGGCGTGGCAGCGGCTGTTCATCGGGCGATATGGATGCTTCTTCGACGAAGAGCCGCGATTGGGGCTTGGCCACGGCCTCGTTGAGGACCAGGGGCGAGACGATCCGGCCGACCATCTGCTCGACCAGCGCCTTCAGCCGGTTGCGCCGCGTGCGCAGCGGCTCATGCAGGATGAGCTCGTTGCGCGTATAGATCACGTCGAAGACCATGAAGACGACGGGAACCTGCTTCCGCCATTCGTTCGAGACCTTCTTGCGGCCGATGCGCTGGCCGAGGGTGGCGAATGGAAGCGCGCGCTCGACCAAGGCCTGGCCGTCCGCCGGCCGGCCCTGGCCGTAGCTCCAGCCGAGGATCTCGCCATCCAGGATCAACGCACCGTCGACCTCCGGAAGGACGTTTGCGAAGGCCTCCTCGAGCTCGGGAAAGCTCGCCGTGACGTCCTCACGGTTTCGCGAGTAGATGGCGACGCGGCGTGGCTGGTCGGGGTCACCGCAGTGGATCTGGGCGCGCATGCCGTCGTACTTATCTTCCAGAAAGGCCTCGATCGGGAGGTCCTGCACGGGAATCTCTTCGACTGGCAAGGCTTCCGGTGTTGCTGGTTCTTCTTCCGCGGAGTCCGCCTTCTTCTTCGAGGCTCTCTTCGGCTTCGCTGCCTTAGGGAGTTTCACGGGCTTTTCGGTGAAGCGCAATACCGCCTCTTGGGGGCTGTCGACCGGCGAGGCCAGCATGAAGCCGAGCGGGTGGAAGAGCCGCATTCGTGCCTCGCTGAGCGTTCCTGCGAAGGCCCGCCTCACTGCGCCGCTCAGGTCCGCCTCGAGCATCACGGCGTGCCGGACGTCGGCGACCGGAGCCTCCGCGGCGATCCCGATCGCCTCTTCGATCAGGCTCTGCTTGACGCCGATGCGCATGTCGCCAAGCATCAGCTTGATCAGGTACTTGGCTTCGATCGGGGTCGCGCGGCGAAGGAGATCTTCGACCAGCTTCGAGCGGATCGCGGTCGTCCGCGCGGTAGCCATTCCGGCGAAGGCCTCGGCGATCTCACCGTAGGTAAGCACCGGGGGCGGCAGCTCTTTTCCGGCGAGCAGGTCGAAGGTCGCGGCTCCCATATCGCCGTGACGCCGGTAGGCCGCGCCCATCGCAGCGTCCGAGGCCCCGGTCACGGCGAGGATGGCCCGGCTGAGCAGTGCTCCCCCGGCGTTGAGCTTGCGGGGATCAGCCTCGGCGAAGGGCAGGCCGGCGAGATAGAGGGCGAAGAGGCCGGCATCGTCCGTCCCGGGCGAGGCGGCATGAACGGCCGCGATGGCCTGGGCGATGGCGGCGCGCTTCTTGAGCCGGCCGGGCTCGACGGCGAGCACGTCTGCGAGGACTGCGAGATCGTGAAACAGGGCCATGCGTAGAGAGATGCATGCGGCATCGATTGCGTCGGGAGTATCATCCAAACAGAGATGATTTCAACAGCGGCAAACCCGGTGATGCTCTCCCTCGCGACAGGTGGTCCCCAGCGGCCCGGCCGTCGCGACTTTGCCTAGCTGTTCCTCTCCGTTTCACCCCCGTACCGACATTCCCGCACTATATTCTGCAGACTCAGCAGAGGAGAGACCTCATGTTCGACCGTTTGGAACAGATGGATGCACGCTATGAAGAGCTTGGACGCCTGCTCTCCGACCCGACCCTGGTCAATGACCAGAAGAAGTACCAGACGACCGCGAAGCAGCACCGCGACCTGGAGCCAATCGTCGAGAAGTACCGTCAGCACCGCAAGGTGACCGAAGCGATCGCCGACGCAAAGGGGATGCTCGCTGAGACCGACCCTGAGATCAAGGCCATGGCCGCCGAAGAGCTTGCGTCGCTCGAGCCGCAGCTTACGCCGATTGAGGACGCCTTGAAGGTGATGTTGCTGCCCAAGGACCCGAATGACGACAAAAACATCATTATCGAACTTCGCGCTGGAACAGGCGGGGACGAGGCTGCGCTCTTCGTCGCTGAGGTCTTCCGGATGTATCTTCGGTTTGCCGAGCAGCACAAGTGGAAGGTGCAGGTCCTTTCCGAGTCGGAGTCCGGCATCGGCGGCGGCCTGAAGGACGTGACGGCGATCTTCGAGGGCGACAAGGTCTACTCGCAGATGAAGTATGAGTCCGGCGTTCACCGTGTGCAACGGGTCCCGGCTACCGAGACCCAGGGCCGCGTTCACACCTCGGCGATCACCGTCGCCGTGCTCCCGGAGGCGGAGGAGGTTGACATCAAGATCGAGGCAAAGGATCTTCGCATCGATACCTTCTGCAGCTCGGGCCCCGGCGGCCAGTCGGTCAATACGACCTACTCGGCGATCCGGATCACGCATCTGCCGACGCAGACCGTCGTCAGCTGCCAGGACGAGAAGTCGCAGATCAAGAACCGTGAGAAGGCGATGCGCGTTCTGCGGTCGCGGCTCTACGAGGTTGAGGCAGAGCGGATTCACCAGATCCAGGCCAAGGAGCGGAAGTCGCAGGTTGGCTCGGGCGACCGAAGCGAGAAGATCCGGACCTATAACTTCCCACAGAACCGGCTTACCGATCACCGCATCGGGCTGACCAATCACCAGCTTGCCATGGTGATGGAGGGTCTGCTGCAGCCGACGATCGACGCGCTGATCGCCCACGACGTCGCCGAGAAGATGAAGGCCGACGAGCCGAACGCTGCTTAAAACCTTTCGCTGCAACGGAGACCTGCCATGCTGAAGCGTCCGTGGTTGAACCGATCGAGCTTGCTGCTGGCCGTGGCGCTCTTCATGGGAGTTGCGGCGAAGGCCCAGGAGCCTCCGCCGCTGAACGGCATCGCGCACGTTGCGCTGCGCGTTGGAGACCTGGCAGCGTCGCGTACCTTCTACACGAAGCTCGGCTTCGAAGAGGCGTTCGCGCTCAGCAGGGACGGCGCGGTCTATGAGTCGTTCATCAAGATCAACGACCGCCAGTTCCTCGAGCTCTATCCGGTCAGCGCGAAGGATCCGCAGATCGGCTTCCTGCACCTTTGCTTTGAAGGCGCGGATCTCGAGGCCATCAGCAAGGACTATGTGAGCCGTGGGTTGACCCTGCGGACGACGCTCCGTAAGGCCGGTGCGGGCAACCTGCTCTTCACGATGGATGGTCCGGCCCAGCCGTCTGGCGCACAGAATATCGAGTACACCCAGTATCTGCCCGGCTCGCTGCACTCGAACGATGTCGGCAAACACCTTGGCAAAGATCGTATTGCTGATCGCCTGGTGAGGGTCTCACTCGCGATGAATGATCCTGCGGCAGCGCAGGAGTTTTATGTAAAGCAGCTTCGTTTCACGCCGTCGACGCAGGATCCCACGCTGCTGGACTTGCCCGGCACGTCGGGCGAGCAGATCCAGATCGTAACTGCAGAGCAGTTAGGTCAGCGAGCGCGGGTCTCTCTGCATGTTGTCGATCTGCGCCAGGCCAGGCGGATGCTTGGTGTGCAGAAGATCGCCGTCAAGGAGTCAAAGGGCGTCCTGACGATCACCGATCCGGACGGCAATACGCTGCTGCTTGAAGCACGATGAGGGTTCGCGATGCGATTGCGGTCGGAGCCCGGCTGCTGTCGACCAATGCTGATCTTGCAGACTCTGCTGCGCGGGATGCCGAGTTGCTTCTTCTGCATGTCCTTTCGATCGAACGAGTTGCGCTCTTCGCTTATCCGGACCGGGAGCTGACGGCTGAGGAGCAGGCCAGCTTCGATCTCGTCATCATGCGTCGACTGCGC
>CAZZZQ010000203.1:0-6515 GCA_964658405.1 uncultured Sphingomonas sp. | reverse complement strand
CCCAGCAGGCCAACACCGGGGACCGTGAGAAGGTTTGCCGTTCGGCGATCGCTCCTCCCCCAGGCGTGAAGCTCTTTCTCGATGCCCCGGATGTGCTCCTCCGCCTGCGAAGCCTGTCTTGCGATCGTTGACAGACCTAAAGCGGCAGACGGGGGGATGTCCTCAATCAACACAGGGAGGCGCGCAATCAATCTCTTGAACGCGGCGTTGCCGACAGGGGCTATGTGACCTAGCTCGGCGAGGTGGCCTCGTAAGGCGTTGCGACTCATACGCATCTGAGTGATTAGAAGTGCACGCGACTTGTGAAGCATCAACACTGCCTGCTGTTCAACCGTCTTGACTGGAACAAAACGCATTTCTGGGGCGTGCACCGCGTCGCATATTGCGGCCGCATCCGAACGGTCATTCTTCTGGCCCCTTCGATAGGGCTTAACAAAAGCGGGACTGATTAAACGAACCTCGTGGCCGAGACGCTCAATCTGCTGGGCCCAAAAATGCGAGGCGCCGCAGGCCTCCATTCCCACAAGCGCGGGAGACAGGGCGGCGAAGAAGGGCAGCACCTCGTCTCGGGTCAATCGGTGCCTTAGCGGAGCCCGATCAGCACCAGCGACATGAGCCTGGAAGACTGTCTTTCCCAGATCCAGCCCGACGGTCTCGCGCATCATGACGGACAGCCTCCTAGACGGTTTCCTAAGCCTGCGCTTGTCCCTCGCGATGGCCGCCAACGTGACCGATCGGTTGTGGTCGATGGAGGACGTGGTGGCCCGCATGGATGCGATGGCTCCCGCCTCTCGAAGCACGGCCCATACAAGCCCAGCAATTCAAACTGAGACCTACCCACCTCCGGCGAGGAGTTGAACCGCTTGAATGGGCTGGAAGGCTTGCGCTTGGCCATGCCCCAGACTCGCGCTTCACCCTACCAGCCCGCTAGTCTAACAACGCCCGCGCTCGCATTTAGATACAAAGGCGGCCCAGGCATGCAACCTGCGTCCGCGAGCTTGGACCTCTCGAACCCTTCCTCGCGCCAGGGCGGCGCCCCATGCTGCAGCCCCAAGCCTTGGTGGAGAAGTAGGGGTGCAGGCGCTCCGCGAAGCGCCGATCGAACCCCGCGTTGTGCGCCAGCACGATGACGGCGGGGGCCACGAAGGCGCCGACGGCGTCCGGGTCCAGCTTGCGCCCCGCCACCCTGGCGGCGTCGATGCCGGTGAGCGCGGTGATCTCCGCCGAGATGGCCTTGGTCGGCTCGTGGTAGCCCTGGAAGGTCTCATGCACCCCCAGGATCTCGCCGTCCGGCGTGTAGGCGAAGCGCACCATGGCCAGCTCAATCACCTCGTCGCCCCATTGATCGGTGCCTGTGGTCTCCACATCGAGGACCAGACCGAGCCTCGCGCCTTCGGGCGCAGAGGGGAGGGCGGTCCGCTCGGGCAGCCGGCGGAGGACGCGGTACTCGCCGGACGCCTCCAGGGCCGACGCCATTGCTTCGAGTTCGGGGCTCGGCACGGCTACGGCCGTTCCTGACGCATCGGACGCGCAGGGTGCGATCGTCGCCACGATGCGACGACCTGGGAAGACGCACCATGATCGTTCACAAGGCTCGGTCGGCGCTGGGCGCTCTGCGGTACGCCGGCGTGCTGGCCGTTTGGTGCGCACTGTTCGCGGTCCGCCCGGCCCTTGCGCTGCAGATCCTTCGCGAGCGCCGCGCCGACTCGCCCCTGCCGCGCTGGGCCGCACCGTTTCACGCCCTAGCCTCCGCCAGCACCCGGTAGACGCTGGCGCGGCCGATCCGCAGGCGCCGCGCGATCTCGGCGGGTCCGAGCTTCTCTTCGTGCTTGAGCCTGCGCACCTCGGCGACGTCGATGGTGGGTCTGCGGCCCTTGCCCGCGTAGACGCCCCGCGCCTTAGCCGCGGCGATCCCTTCCATCTGCCGCTCGCGGCGCAAGTTGGTCTCGAACTCCGCGAAGACGCCCAGCATGTCTAAGAAGGCTTTGCCCGCCGCGGTAGAGGTGTCGATCGGCTGCTCGGTGGCCTTCAGGGCCGCTCCTTTGGCCTTAAGCGCCCGCACCACATCCTGGAGGTCGCCGATGGAGCGGGCCAGCCGATCGACCCGGGTGACCACCAGGGTGTCGCCGGCGCGGATGAAGTCGAGGAGGGTTGCGAGCTCCGCCCGCCCCTCCCGGGTGGTCCCGGTCACCTTCTCAGCCCGGATCACCTCGCATCCGGCGGCGCGCAGGGCGGCCTCCTGCAGGCTCAGGTCCTGGTCGGTCGTGCTGACGCGGGCGTAGCCGTAGAGGGGCATGAGGGGAGGGGGCTTTCGTCTCGTAGAGGTCTACACCCGGTGGAAGTATCGCCTCGTAAGCCGATTCGCCACCGTTATAAGACGCTCCAGAGCGTCTCGTCGGACCGTCTCTCAGCGGTATACCCGCGGTAGAGGGGGAGGTGCGCTTGACCGGCCAAGCCCAACATCCGGGCAAAGTTATAGCTTAAATCCTGTTCATCCTACTGTTGCAGAACAGAGATGACGGAGGCGATTTCGTGGCCTAAAGTGACCTCAGGCGACCGCGCTTGGCGTGGGTCCAACCAACTACGTGAGGGGGGCGCACCAGTGCCGCATATATTCGCACAGCACGTACGAGGTTCTGCATGGCTCGTCGTGGTTTTTGTTTAGATAGCGACCTCATTCAGACGAATAGACGTGATGCGCAGCACTAGTGAACTCTCACTTTATTTTGCTGTATTGTCAGTATTTTGCAGCTCTTGCAGCCCACTGCCCGCGGTTTGTCGATCGGGGCCTAAGCCGATATCTGCCTCAGACTACTCAAGACTTGCGTTAAATTATGTAAGGTCGAGGACCGGACCGGTTTCGTCTGTCGGGGGACAAGCCGCCATCGGCAACAACGGCGTTTACGATGTTGACGCGTTTAGGAGAAATGGGAGCCTCAAACCCGTGACGGTGTCCTGCTGCAGCGTCTTTATGCCAGCGCAATTATTTGGCCGATATGCTTCGGTAGTTGTGAGATATGTCGATGGGTACAAGCTTTTGGACGGGAGAGTCCAGGGTTATGAAGTTGAAGCACATCTGAGAATCTCACGTTGTGGGCGTATATTGAACCGCCCAGATCAAGTCTCATTTCAGTCAAAATAGTAGGTAATCCCATGCAAGACTATACGTCACGCATTATTAATGATTACCTGTATGGTTCTGAGAGTGTACCTACTGACCTGACCTTAAAGACGCTCAATGAGCCGAATAGGCCCGGGGCCATATTGCGGAGCGACGGAAAGATTTCAGTTATAATGTCAGTGGCTTGGAGCACGTAACGAACGAGCGCTCTGAAGCCAAGATTCTCTGAACGTCAGGCACCCCCGATAGCCGGGCCGCGAAATTACGGACTCACGGGGCATGCCATTGGGCTCCGCGATGATACGTCCCCTTATGATTCAGGCACCGTTCCGATACGCCATCGCCTCGGAACAGCATCGCCTTTTGGAGCTCGCCAGGGTTGAGCAAGAATGTGCTCCCGGGGCTGACGGAAGCGGACGTTGCGAAGGGCTGAGGAGGGTGGATGTCGGACGTAGGCACGCTTGAGATCACAACCTTTGCCAAACCCATCTGCCGACTAGAAACGCTGCAGCAGCCAACAGGGAATAGAAAATCACTGCACCGACTAGCTGTGCGTTGAAAGCGAAGAATATCATTCCCATGAAGAGCCAAAGGCCGCCGATCACGGTCAAAGCGCCAAGGATCAGCGCGGTGCCCTTTGCAATCCGCGACGGTGACCAAGCTCGATCCACAATTCGCCTCCTATGCCGGCCGGCAAACGTAGGGCCAATCCGGATGGTCCGCTACGGGTCGTAGGCAGAAACTGGGGCGCCGCCCGGAAGCCGACTCTCGCCCCTACCCATCTCAGCGCCTGCGTGAGCGCCCCCGCGGGATTTGGGCTCCAGGAATTGAGAAAGTTGGTTGCAAGGACCCGACGGATGAGGCGCGCGGCTGACCTGCAGACAACGGCACGGCCCCAGCAGCGTTGCCTGGCAGCTGAGCTGGTGAAGGGGAGTAGGGGCGCCGTCCGCTCTCGGCTCGGCCCCGAAAGGGTGGGTTCCGAGACGTCTCGCTGAGCTCATGCTACTCTTCTAAGACAGTCCCGCCTCGGAAGGGTATGCCCTGTGAGGCGTTCTGGAGTTGAGCATGAACGTGCCCGCGGCGGCGACGGAAACGGACGTTGCGAAAGGCTGATGAGGGTGGAGAGCGGCTGCTTCAGATTGGACGCCGCCCGTGGTAGCCGAGACCGGACACCCGTCGAGACTTGCGGGACATGGCAGGTAGAATGCTGCGGACGTTAGCGGGCGCGTTGCCATCGGCGGTCAAGGTCTGGATCAAGCGGCAGCTCCATCGGAGAGCGATCAAGCAAGCCGCCTCCAGGGGCATGGTGCCACCGCGGTTCTTGTGGGCCATGGTCGGCTCACCTGACAACTTTGTTGAGCAGGGAAAAGAGTTTTCCCGCTACCTGATCGAGCAAGGGCACCTGACCCCTTCGTCGCACATTCTCGACATCGGCTGTGGTGCCGGAAAGTATGCCATGCATTTGGTTGAGTATCAGGAGCCATCCGGTCGGTAAGAGGGGTTTGACGTCGCGTCCCTCAGCGTAGAGTGGTGTCAATTGGCCATCAGTCGTCGGTATTCTTTTGCGCGATTTCTCCACACGCCGTTAAGAAGCGACATGTACAGTCCGGGGTCCACCCAGGCTCCTTCTCGATTTAAATTTCCCTATGATGATAGCGCCTTCGACTTAGCCTTTCTGGCATCGGTTTTCACCCACATGTTGGCCGAGGATGTCGAGAATTACATAAACGAGATTTCACGGGTGTTGAAGCCAAGGGGTCGATGCATAGCGACCGTGTATCTTCTCAACGGTCGAAGCCGCCAAGGCATCGCCGCTGGGACTGCAACCTTCTCTTTCTCAATTCCGCGAACGGGATGCTTTATCGAACTCGAGCAGCCTCCGGAGGCGGCCGTCGCTTACGAGGAGCGGGACCTCCTGGACATGTTCAGCCGGGCCGGGCTGCGCCTCGCGGAGCCTGTCCGCTATGGCTGCTGGGCACATCAGAACGTTCAGGACCAGGACTTTTTGGTCCTTGAGAAATCTACAAGCTAGCCTCGTCGCAGAACAGACGATCCGAGCGTCCGCGATGGGTGGAGGTTCGACCTTGCTGAGCGTATAATCCAATCGATGCCGAAAAGTATGCCAAGGTCATTGAGCGGCATGAGCGTTCTAGGCGCGGCACCTGCCCTGCTTTTGGTTGATGCGGCGGCCTTCATGTTGACACCGTGTGACAGCGGCGCACCTGCGCTCATCAGCGCGGTCGGCTTGGTTCTCGTTGCTCCAATCTACGTGGCCTTCAGAACTGCGCAGTCATGCGGCACCTTCAAAATGAAGGTCGTACTTGCAGCGGCCTCATTGCTTTTATGCTGGATAGCCACCTACACGGTCTGGGGGCTTTGGAGTGGCAGACTTGAACAGCCCGATGATGAGACGGTCATCGTCATGATCGGTGAGATGATATCGGCCATCACTGTATTTGCGGGACTTATGCTCGCGTCCTGGCTTGTAGCGCGGTTCCTGCATCAACGCCTCGCATCAAAATCAATGTCCGAGTAGGGTCGAAACGCGCCACCAGCATCAAGCCCGAAAGCGGACTCTCGCGCAGGCCGCGCCAACGTCCGAATCTTGGAGGGAAGCCAAGGGCGGCTGTTGGCGCACGGCGTCCGTTTAAACCCGCGACGCGAAATATCTCTCGCTGTCGAGGTCTTCCAGAAGGCTCGGCCCCGCAGGCCTCCAGCCGAGGTCTTGTTGTGTCGCAAAGTTTTCGGCGGGGTTGTCCACGGCAATGAACGACCCAAACCAGCCCAGCTGGCGCTTCGCCTCGGCCAGCGTGGTGGAGCGTGCGGGCAGGCCTAGCCGTCGCGCAATCGTCTCGGCGATCGACCGGAACGGCACCCCTTCCTCTCCCACCCCGTGATATCGCCCCCCAGCTGCTCCTTTCTCAAGCGCCAAGCGGAAAAGCACGGCCGCATCCTGGCGATGGACGCCTGTCCAGCGATTGCGTCCTTCGCCAACGTAAATGGTCTCCCGACGCTTTCGAGCGGCCGTGATCAGCTGCGGCACGAGCCCGGTGTCCTTCTCGCCATGGACCGAGGGCGCGAGCCGCACGAGCGACGCCCGCACCCCACGCGAGGCCCAATGCGCGACGCTGCGCTCGTTCAGGGCGCGCCCATAGCCGGGAGACGCCGGGTTGGGATCGTCGTCCTCTGTGGCGGCCTGGTCGGCGCGGCTGCCCGGGGCTCCAGCGAGCCCCATGACGCCGAAAGTCGTCACGAGCGGTCTATCTGAGCCCTGGAGCGCGTCGCCCAGCGCGTCGATGGCGGCCCGGTCGGTGTCCATGATGGCCGACATGGCTCGCCCCACGAGGGCGGTCGGCGAGCCGCCTAAAAACACCTTCAACAGCATACCGGTCCC
>CAZZZQ010000202.1:5384-6517 GCA_964658405.1 uncultured Sphingomonas sp. | reverse complement strand
TGCGGCCCTTTCTATTGGGTGAAGGAGTGGACGTTTGCTTTATTGGTGCTTCTGTCTGAGACTGAAGAGGTTCACAGACAATTTAACTGCGCGGAGCCCATGACCATGAGCCTCACTCGACGTGTCTTTATCCAGCGCATTGCCCAGGTCGGCGGGTACGCCGCCGCCTTCGCCAGCATGCAGGCTCTCGGGCTGATGCCTGCGGTCGGCGATTCGACTCTGCCACAGCTTGCCTCTGACTTTGGAAGAGGGAAGAAGGTCGTCATTCTTGGCGCGGGCATCGCCGGAATGACTGCGGCGTATGAGCTGCGGAAGGCTGGATTTGAGTGCACGATCCTTGAGGCGCGGGAGCGGCCCGGCGGACGGAGCTGGTCCGTTCGAGGGGGATCGAAGGTCGAGTTTACCGATGGCACAACGCAGGAGTGTACCTGGCAGGATGGCGGCTACCTGAACGCCGGGCCGGCGCGGATTCCGTCGATCCACACGCACCTGCTCAACTACTGCCACGAGCTTGGAGTGCCGCTGGAGGTGGAGATCAACGCCTCGCGCTCTGCGCTGATGCAGTCGCCGCTGCTCAACGGCGGCGTCCCGGTGCAGCAGCGGCAGGTCGTTCACGACACGCGCGGATACCTGGCGGAGCTGCTTGCAAAGTGCATCAAGAAACACACGCTCGACGACCAGCTTTCGAAGGACGACGTGGCTCGGCTCGGCGACTTTCTGGAGGGCTTTGGCGACCTCGACGCGACCGGCCACTACACCGGAACGACTCGCGCCGGCTTTACAACGCAGCGTGGCGCAGGGCCGGTGAAGGAGGTCTTGCACAAGCCGCTGAAGTTGTCGGAGCTGCTTGCTGCTGATCTCTCAAAGGGCGAGCTCTACGAGGAGCAGATCGACTGGCAGGCGACGATGTTCCAGCCGGTTGGCGGGATGGACCGGATCGGCTATGGCTTCGCACGTGCGCTGCCTGAGGGCATGATCGAGTACAACGCGCCGGTGACGGAGATCACGACGACGGATGCGGGCGTCACGATTGCGTACATGAAGGCCGGCAGCCCGCAGACCCTCAAGGCTGACTTCTGCATCTGCACGATCCCGATCTCGGTGCTTGCGTTGACGAAGAACAACTTCAGCAC
>CAZZZQ010000202.1:0-5374 GCA_964658405.1 uncultured Sphingomonas sp. | reverse complement strand
GCACCGAGACCAACCAGGCCTTCAAGGGGATGCCCATGACGGCGCTCTACAAGGTTGCGTGGGAGTCGCCGCGCTTCTGGGAGAAGGAGAACAACATCTACGGCGGCCTCTCGTTTGTGAAGTCGGGCGCGGTGGATCTCGTCTGGTATCCAACGGACAAGATGTTCTCCCCGACCGGCGTACTGGTATCCGGCTTCAACTCGGAGCGCGAGGATGTGGGCGGCATGGGGATGGGCGGGACTTCGAGCGGCAAGCTTACGGCGTTTGGCGCGCTGCCGACGGTCGAGGCCAAGCTTGCCGCTTCACGGACGGCAGTCGAGACGCTTCACCCGGGCAAGAGCTCGCTGCTGACCAAGCCGATCTATGTCAACTGGACGAAGATCCCGTATTCGCTCGGATGCTTCGCGAACAATCACCTGGCGTCGAGTGCTCCGGCGTATGAGCAGCTTGAGAAGCCGCAGGGTCGCACCTACTTTGCGGGCGACTATCTTTCCCATCTGGTCGGCTGGCAGGAGGGCGCCGTGCTCTCTGCCCATCATGCCATTGAGCGGATCGCTACAACGATGAAGGGCTAGGCTCGATCACTTCGCTGCAGGGGATCGCAGCGAGGTGATCGATTCAAGCTGCGACAGGACTGCGAGAGCCTGTCTGAGCGCCGTCTTTCCGACCTCGCGTTCGAACTCCCGTTGCAGCGCGTCGAAGGCACCGATCACCCGCATAGCGCAGCGTTTTCCCGCCGGCTTCAGTGCCAGGTTGTAGGCCCGTGCGTCGGATGGGTCGATCCTGCGCTGGAGCAGGCCCTTGGCCTCGAGCGATGAGACGCAATGGCTGATGTTGCCGCGCGTTGTCTCGAAGGTCTCCGCCAGGTGGGACGGTTTGATGAGGCCGGGCGCCTCGAAGAAGATTGCAGCAAGGACCAAACCTTCGAGAAAGCTGAGATCGTCCGCGAGCAGGACGCGCGTGGTGAGGGCGTCGAAGCGGCGCGATGCACGGTTGATCGCAAACATGGGGCTTTCATTCAAAAAAGCGTCGATGCGCATGAGGATGTAGTTTAGCTCATCAACTATCGCAGGCAATACAGAAGCATTCTTGATCCGTCCTGCCGACGCCTGCAGAATAAGAGACAACAAGGAGTGTACGAGTTGAAGAATCGGAACGAAGGGCGGATCTGCGTGCGTCTTGCAAGAGGGAAGAGCGCGTTCGGTGTGATCAGAGCCCTCGTATGCTGTTTCTCCGGTATAGGGATCGCTGCCTGGTCGCAGGCGGCTCCGTCGGTCAACACCTCGGTATTTGTTCTCGGAAGCGTTACGCCCGGGGGTGCGGAGGAGTCCTCGAGAACGGTCGTGCTGCTTGACCCCCAGGAGCACCCGCTGGCCTTTCAGACGACGGAGGACTACCTCCGAACGGATGCCTCGGTCGATATTCAGCAGCGCGGCGCGGCAGGTGTCCTGTCCGATATCTCGGTACGGGGAGCGTCCTTTGAGCAGACGCTGGTGCTGCTCAACGGTCTGCGGATGGATAGCGCGGAGACCTCCCACTTCAACCTCGATCTGCCGGTTCCGCTGAGTGCTCTGGGTGGGATCAGCATCCTGCACGGCGCGGGTTCGACGCTCTACGGGTCGGACGCGATCGGGGGTGTCGTGGACTTTACGACCTGGAAGCCGGACGCGACTACTTTACAACTGCGGGCGGGCGCGGGCAGCTTTGGCGAGAACCAGCAGGCAGTGCTCGGTTCCGCTGTGGGACGCAAGTGGAGCGAGGTGCTGGCGGGCGACCGCGACCTCTCGACCGGCTTCATTGCAGACCGCGACTACAGGACGGAGAATGCAAGCTCCGATACGCGCTTCATCTCTCCAGCCGGGGCGACCGAGGTGCTTCTTGCCGGCGATGACCGCTCCTTCGGTGCAGCGCAGTTCTACGGGAACTACAACTCCCGTGAGCGGACGAAGGGCTGGTTCAGCGGGGTGACGCAGGAGTTCGACGAGTATACGACCGTTGCGATGGGATACCGCCGCCACTCGGATCTCTTCCTGCTGCGCCGCGAGCAGCCGGCCGGCTACAAGAATCAGCACATCGATGACGGTTTTCAAGGATCGATTCGCGAGCGACGCGAAATCTTCAAAAACACAACCGTGCTCGCCGGGCTTGAGGAGATTACGGAGCAGATCCAGAGTACAAACCTCGGCAACCATGGGCGCAATCGAGGTGCGGGCTATGCGGAGGTGGAGTGGCGGGTTTCAGGCCGTGGGTCGATCGCCGCCGGGCTGCGTGAGGAGGTCTTCAGCGGCGGCCGCGTCGTATCAAGCCCGATGGCCGCGGCCACGCTGTGGCTTCCGCACTCCGTCAAGCTGCGCGGGTCAGCCAGCTACGGCTTCCGAATCCCGACCTATCTCGACCTCTACTACTCCGATCCGTCGACGATCGGAGATCCGAACCTGAAGCCGGAGTCTGCGTGGAGCTACGAAGGCGGGGCCGACTGGTTTCCGACGCCGCGGCTCAGTACATCCCTAACCGCGTTTTACTCCAGTCAACGGGACGCGATCGACTACACGCGCCTCTCCGCAGCGGATCCATGGCGCGCCACAAACCTCTCCGGACTCCACTTTGCGAGAGGGGAGGGCGCGCTGAGCTGGCAGGCGAACCGCCATCATCAGCTGAAGCTGAGCTGGACGATCCTCGAAGGAGCTCAAAGCGCGCTCCATGGGCTGCAGTCCAAGTACGTCTTCAACTACCCCATCAATAATGGCCGGGTGGCGTGGAGCTGGAGCGGATTTCACTCAATGCTGGTCGAATCTCGCCTGGGAGTAGTGGAGCGATACCAGAAGGCTCCTTACGCAGTCCTCGATACGTCGATAGCGCGGGAAGCCGGACGAATCCACCCGTACCTGCAGATGACTAACCTCACCAACGCCGGTTACGAGGAGATCGTCGGCGTGCGGATGCCTGGGCGTAGCTTTATTGGCGGGGTTGAGATTGTCCTGAAGCGCACGCCCCGATGAACGGCCGGCTTCTAAGGTGCGTGGCATCAGTACGTGGTGCTTCTGGCCTCTCAGGTATATCGCTCGGTCCTTGCTGACGTACCCGGACCCTGGATTTCAGGGGTCCTTTGGGCTGCGTCGTGCATCAGAAGCGTAGAGCGATTTTCAGTCCAGGATGGGTGTATCGCTCACTACCTGATGCTCAGGCCGGAGCGTCCTGTTCCAAGGGGGTAAAATAAAGCGTGCCGAAATATTCCATCGTTGTTCCGTTTCATAACGAGGAGGAGAACGTCACCACCCTGTATGACCGGCTTCGAGCCGTGATGGAACAGGTAGGGGAGACGTTCGAGCTGGTCTTTGTGGACGACGGATCACGCGACCGCACGTACAGGCTTCTTGAAGAGATCGCCGCCGTCGATAGCCGCGTGCTCGTGGTTAAACTCCGCCGCAACTTCGGTCAGACCTCGGCGCTCGCTGCTGGATTCGACCATTCACAGGGCGAATTCATTCTTGCCATGGACGGCGATCTTCAGCATGATCCCGAAGAGATTCCGAACTTCCTTGGGAAGCTTGAAGAGGGTTATGACGTTGTGAGCGGATGGCGGGTCGCCCGCGTCGACAACTTCGTCATGCGCCGGATCCCCTCGCGAGCGGCTAACTGGTTGATGGCAAAGCTTTCAGGCGTCGACATTCACGACTTCGGAACGACCTTTAAGGCGTATCGGCGCGAAGTGATCCAGAACATTCCGCTCTATGGGGAGATGCACCGCTTTATACCCGCGCTTGCCTCCTGGTACGGCGCGAGCATCTGCGAGATCCCGATTACCATCGCGGAGCGCGAACACGGGAAGAGCCACTACGGGATCTCGAGAACCTTTCGCGTCTTCTTCGACCTGCTCACCATTCGCTTCCTGCTGAAATACATGACCCGGCCGCTCCACTTCTTCGGGACGATCGGCGCCTTGGGCATGCTCGGCGGTTCGTTCCTCGCCCTCTGGCTGCTGATCCTGAAGGTCGTCACCGGGCAGCACGTCATGCTCCTGCATGGTCCACTCTTTGTGATCGCAGGGGTGATGATCCTGGCAGGGGTGCAGATGATGGGGATTGGCTTGCTCGGCGAACTTCAGGTGCGTCACTTCCACACCGCAAACCACCGGTCGCCGTATGCGATCGACCGGATTCTGCGGCTGCGTTCGTCGGAAGAGAGCCTGCTGCAGTAAAGCCCACTGATCCCAATGCGTTACCTGACCCCGTGTTTCTCTTACACGGGGTCAAGCTGTTTTAGGCGGGTTCGTCGACGTCGGGGTGAAGAATCGTCTCAGCGATCTCCTGAACCCGTTCCATCGTGATGCCCTCCCGCTGCTCGATTGCAAGGGGATGCTCCGGATCGCTGATCTCGAACTGCGGCCGCTGTCCAACCGGCTGCGTGTGGATAAAGACCTCAACGTTGATCGTATTGCCGTAAGGGAAGATCTGGGTGTCGATCCAGCCCGTGAAGGGTGGCTCATTCTCGCGACCCTCAGTGGACCAGAGTTCATCGGTGCGCATGAACGTCTTCGGACTGACCTCGGCCCAGACACCCCAGATAAAGGGCTCCGAGAGGCCATCAACCGGGATTGGAATTCTTCCGCGAAGGTAGAAGTCACGGCCATCGATGACACACTGGTCCGGGGTCAACACCACGCGCTGCTCGAGTTCATTGACGGGGATGGAGGCTACTGCCTGCGGTGCCTTGACGCTGTAACTAAGGGGCAGATCTTCGTGCTGCTGATCGCAGATGCTACACATAAAGCTCATACGATATTGTTCCATACGGCGGCGACCAGTCCGGAGGCAGCATGTGGAAGACGCGTGTCCATTCGGGTCCGCAAAGGACTTTTTCACAGCTTCGGACTCGGATAAGCTACCAAACATGTTACTAATAATGTAACGAATGTTACCTAGATGACAGACTTTAGTGGGGTCCTAAAGGCGAGTGTCTTGGTCCTCTTCCACAACTCACCCAAGGGTTCTAGGCTTCGCCTCTGGAGGCTGATATGTCAGAAAAGATTGCAACGATCCTTAAACAGATAGAGTTTTGCGAGACGTATCTCCTGAGACGCACCGATCCTGAGGATCCCACAAACACTCGGGAGATCCGCATCTACGTGGAAGAGCAGCTCGCACTTGCGAGAGCTACGCTTGCTTCGACAGAGGATACGATCAACTACCTGTCGAATCGAACCCGGACGCACTAGGTCCTGAGTTTCGATTCCGGGGGCATCTTGTTACCGCAACGTCCTTTGTGGAGCCGCCTGCTGACTGATCTGGCGGGCGAGGTCAGCGATCCGGTACGATTCAGTCATGATGCGTGCCATTCAGATCAGCGCGACCGGCGGTCCGGAAGTCCTCCTTCT
>CAZZZQ010000201.1:0-6531 GCA_964658405.1 uncultured Sphingomonas sp. | reverse complement strand
GGCATTATCATCCCGGATTCCGCTAAAGAGAAGCCGCAAGAGGGCAAAGTCATCTCGGTCGGCAAGGGCAAGTCAAACGACGAGGGCAAGACCTTCCCGCTCGATGTAAAGGCTGGCGACAGCATCCTGTTCGGTAAGTACTCCGGCACCGAGATCAAGCTGGACGGCGAAGAGTTCCTCATCATGCGCGAAGAAGAAGTCCTCGGCATCCTCAAGAAGTAAATGCTGCGCACGCCGGGAGCGCGCCTTGCGCGCGAAACCATAAAGTACCGCAACAAACAGAGTTATTAGGAGTAGCAACATGGCAAAGCAGATTCTGCACGGCGAAGATTCTCGTCAGGCTATCCTGCGTGGCGTCAATATCTTGGCGAACGCAGTGAAAGTCACACTTGGCCCCAAGGGCCGTAACGTGGTCATTGAGAAGAAGTTCGGCTCACCGACCATCACCAAGGACGGCGTCACTGTAGCCAAGGAGATCGAGCTTCAGGATTCGCTCGAGAACATGGGCGCACAGATGGTCCGCGAAGTCGCCTCGAAGACCTCGGATGTAGCCGGCGACGGCACCACGACCGCAACCGTTCTGGCCCAGGCGATCTATCGCGAGGGTGTCAAGACCGTTGCTGCCGGTGCAAACCCGATGGCGCTGAAGCGCGGCATCGATAAGGCAGTTGAGGCCATCATCGGCAAGCGCGATGAGCATGGCGTTTCGCAGGGCGGCGCACTCAGCAAGCTCTCGAAGCCTGTCTCGGGCGACATGATTGCCCAGGTCGGAACGATCTCGGCCAATTCGGACGCTCAGATCGGCACCATCATCGCGGAAGCAATGAACAAGGTCGGTAAGGATGGCGTCATCACCGTCGAAGAGTCCCGCACCATGGAGACCCAGCTCGACGTCGTTGAGGGCATGCAGTTCGATCGTGGTTACCTCTCGCCCTACTTCGTCACCGACGCAGAGCGCATGGAAGCCGCCCTCGAAAACCCCTACATCCTCATCTATGAGAAGAAGATCTCCTCGATGAAGGACCTCCTTCCCCTGCTCGAGCAGATTGCACGCACCGCTAAGCCCCTCATCATCATTGCTGAGGATGTCGACGGCGAAGCGCTCGCGACCCTGGTCGTCAACAAGCTCCGTGGCACGCTGAACGTCGCTGCCGTCAAGGCTCCTGGCTTTGGCGATCGCCGCAAGGCAATGCTGCAGGACATCGCAATCCTGACCGGCGGCAAGGCCATCACGGAAGACCTCGGCATCAAGCTTGAGGGCGTCAAGATCGAAGATCTCGGCACCGCCAAGCGCGTCACCATCGACAAGGACAACACCACCATCGTCGACGGCGGCGGACAGGACTCCGAGATCGAAGGCCGCGTCAAGGAGATTCGCGCCCAGGTTGAGAAGACCACCTCTGACTACGACCGTGAGAAGCTCCAGGAGCGTCTCGCCAAGCTGGTTGGCGGAGTTGCCGTCATCAAGGTCGGTGCTGCTACCGAAACCGAGATGAAGGAGAAGAAGGCCCGCGTCGAAGATGCCATGCATGCAACCCGTGCGGCAGTCGAAGAAGGCATCGTCCCCGGCGGCGGCGTCGCGCTCATCCGTTGCACAGCTGCTGTTGAGGAAGTCATCAAGAGCCTCGAAGGCGACGAGAAGATCGGTGCATCGATCATCCGCCGCGCCATCGAAGAGCCCCTTCGCATGATCGTCTCCAACGCCGGCGAAGAGGGTGCAGTCGTCATCGGCAAGATCCACGAGTCCAAGGAACCCAACTTCGGCTACAACGCCGGAACGGGCGCCTACGAGGATCTAGTAGCTGCCGGTGTCATCGACCCGACCAAGGTAACGCGCACTGCCCTGCAGAACGCAGCCTCGATCGCTGGTCTCATGCTCACCACCGAAGCCATGATCTCCGATATTCCGGAGAAGAAGGAAGCGGCTGGCGGCGGACACCAGCATGGCGGCGGCGGCATGGACGGCATGTACTAGGCCACCACGCACTTGCTGCAACAGAAAAGCCCCGGAGCGATCCGGGGCTTTCCTGTTTTCTAAAATATTGACAATGCAACTTCACTGAGCGGACATACCGATCGTTCCCGACTCCGCATTGCCCGGACGGACCTGCTGCGGCGCCCTCACCTTCAGCTTCGGGACATTCGTCTTTACGCGAAGATCGACCAGGTCCTTCCCGGTAGCGGGAAAGGTCGCGATATACGTCTCAGAGATGTCCTTGCTGAACTGCTCAAGAAACGGCTTCATTGAGACCGGGTTCCCGAGCCCCTGGAAGTACGCGCGACCGCCTGTTGCCTCGGCGACCTGCGAGAGGTAGCTCTGGCCGCTGAAGCTGCCGCGTCCGCCGCGAAAGCCGGCATCCGAGAAGTAGATCGAATAGACCGAGACCCCGGCACGCTGGGCATCGCGCTGAGCTTGCTCGACATATGGGCTGTTCTGGTTCAGCGGGCTGGTGCTGCCGTTATAAGGATCGACGCCGTTCGTGATCATCATGACGAACCTCGTCTTGCGGACGGATGGTCCGCCCCCGAAGCCCTCGGTCGGCCAGCTCTTTACGAAGTCCGAGAGGCAGAAGTACGGGCTGGCGCTGATGCCAGGTGAGCCAAAGGGAATCCGAAGCGTTGCTGCGGCGGCAGCGTGATCGGTCGTAAACGGACTCGCCTGCATCACCCGCCCATTCGACATGTAGCCGATAAAGATCTCGGTGCCGGCAGGGAGATTGGTGATGTAGGCGCGTAAGGTGTTCAGTTCCCTGGCCACTGACGTACGAAGACCATCATCGATGAGGAGCGCAATCTGCGCTCCCTGCGGAAGGACGGGCGTCAGCGAGGAGGGAGGCTGCTTTCCGCTGCGAAGGTCGAGGGTGAGGTCAGACGCTACGAGCTTCGGAGCGTCCTTGGACTCGACCGTTACAAGAACCTGGGTAGGCAGAGGGCCTTCCTGCGCGTAGGCCATCATGCCGAGCGAAAGAAGTGCAATGGGGAGGAGCTTCTTCATAGGTAGTCCTTCTTGAATTCGAACGTCACTCTGTTAGACGCGACTTTTGAGAACTCGATGCGGGTCCCACCTTGAACGACCAGCTACTCGCCGCCGATTCGGATCTTCAGGCCGCTTCGGAAGCTGAACGGCAGACTTGGGTAGCCGATCGGGCCAATCCGCTGCTGGCTGAGCAGATTGTCGAGCTGCGAGAAGACGCTGATGTGATTCGTCGCCCGGTATGTGAAGTTCGCATCCAGCTTCGCAAAGCCGAAGTCCAGATTGCGATTGGGCAGCAGTAGCGTATTGCCCGATGCGGTCGTGTCGAGTCCGCCAAGGAAGGTGGAGTCGTCCGAGCGGCTTGCCATTGCGCCCTTGAAGGCGGCGGTAAGCTTCTGTCCGCTGAACTGGACCGCGAAGAAGGCGGTCTGCGGGGGACGGCGGAAGGCCCGCGCTCCGACCAGCGGCGACGAGGCGCCGATCGTCACGCCCGGGATGTTCGGGTTCTCCGTCGGCACCCCCTGCCGCGCCGCCGTTGCGTCCGAGGCGAACGACTGGCTGACGAGGGTCGCCAGGTAGGTATAGCCGCCTCGAAGAAAGACCCTGCCGAAGGGCTGATACTGCAGCTCCGTCTCCAGACCCTGCGCACGGAAGGCGAGCGAATTGAGCTCTGCTCCAAAGACGCTCGCCGCGGTCTGCTGCGGGATTCCGAAGTAGGTCTGCAGATCGCCCGAAGCGACATACTCAAGCTGGTGCGAGAACTGGTTGTGGAAGTAGCTGGCCTTGAAGATCAGCTTCTCGCCGCGGATGTTCTGGTCGACGCCGACGTCCAGCGTTCTGGACCGCTCCGGACCAAGCGGTGCGATCCCGAAGGCAGCGATATCCGTCGTGTCGCCAAGGCCCTGAAGCTGCTTATAGAGACTGGTGAACTCTGTCGCGAGGCTCGGCTCCTGCACGCCCGTTGCGATATTCCCGCGAACCTTCGTCCCGCGGAACCACTTTGCACCCGGCCGGACCGGAAAATAAGCCAGCCCGACGCGAGGTGTTCCAGCAACGCCGTAGAGGTGATTCTTCTCGATGGCGCCGCCCGCCGAGTAGAAGACCCGATGCCTGATATCGCCTTGAAACTGCAGCGTGTACTCGAAGTTCGTCCGCTGCGTCTGCTGGCGCTCCGCAAAGGAAGGCAGGTTGAAGACGCCCCGCTCATCCTCATACCGGAAGCCGAAGAGCGCAAAGATCCGGTGTGGGAAGGTGTAGTCGGTCTGGTAGTAGAGCTCGTCGCGGTTGGACGCCTGATCGCGATCGGCGTTGAAGATCTGTGCCTGGCCAGTGGCGCTGTATCCATTGGCTCCCGTGAAGGTGACCAGGTTTCCGACATACGCCTGGTAGTCGCCAAAGCTGCTGGGGATCGTCACCAGCGTGCCTGAGCTCCCGAAGTAGGCCGCCTGTTCCCTCTTTCGAGCGATTCCGTAGCGCACGAGGGTATGCAGATTCCCCTCGAATCGATTCTCGACCGTCACGCCCGAGTAGAGGTCCTGATCGGACTGCTTGCCATTCTGTGACAGGCCATAGAAGTCGCGAGCATTGGGTAGCCCGGTTGCGGAGTCTGTGTTGCGCAGCGTGAAGCGCATCTGCGTATTCGCAAAGAGGTCGACACCAATGTTTGCGACCGCAGTCGTCGCGTGGAAGCGATCCAGAGGGATCGTGTTCGAGGTGTCGAAGCGAGAGAAGGCGCCGAAGTAGTCGACCTTGCGAAAGGCTCCGCTCAGCGTGCCCTCATTGCGATAGGTGTTGAAGTTCCCCCCGTCGCCCGAGTAGTTGAGGACCGGTCGGAGCGAGGAGCCGCGGGTCGTCGTCAGGTTCAGAGCTGAGGCCGTTGAATTGGATCCGTAGAGAACGGAGTCCGGCCCTCGGTAGAGCTCGATTGCAGTCTGCTGGCTGGTCGTGCTGCCAAAGCCGGTCGTAGAGACCGTCCCATAGTCGAAGAAGCCGCCGATATCCTCGGCCGGAATCCCGTCGATCAGAACTTTATTAGCATCCGAGCTTCCACCGCGGACAAAGAGCGAGGTGACCCCGCCCGTCTGACCTGTCTGCACCAGCGCGACACCGGGCATCTGACGGAGCTCATCCGTCACCCCAACCCGTGTCTCGATATCCCGCGTTGGAATCAGCGTCACAGCAGAGCTGACCTGCTCAAGTGGAGTCGGCTTGCCGGTCGCCGTCACGGTCACCCGCTCGGTGATCGATGCAATGCTCAGCGTGACATCTCGCTCGATGACCTCGGAGCGGCCACCGTAAAAGTCCTGCCCAACGCCAAGTGCAAAGGTCGGACTCGACGTGAGCAGCAGAAAGCGCCCGGATGCGTTGCTGAGGATCTGAAACGAGCCGTCGGCGCCGCTGATCGCAAACGCCACGACCTTCTGTCCCTTGATCAGCTCAACCTTCGCGAAGCGAATCCGCGCTCCGAGCGGGTCGACCACCTTGCCACGCACGATTACGGCGTAAGCAGGAGCGACGCACGAGGCGATAAAGGACACGATCGCCAGTCTCAAAGCTGTAGTCAAGGGTGCGGATCGGCGAAACGGTGCTGACGTCATAGGTTCTCCACTCTCCGCAAACCATGCTGAACAGGTCGCTTCCGAGAGGACAAGCCAGGTAACGCAAGAACAAGAAAGCCATCTGCAGGAGAGATACTC
The DNA here is from genome assembly GCA_964658405.1 of uncultured Sphingomonas sp. Classification (GTDB taxonomy): domain Bacteria; phylum Acidobacteriota; class Terriglobia; order Terriglobales; family Acidobacteriaceae; genus Edaphobacter. Next base: position 861 of record CAZZZQ010000201.1, on the reverse strand, counting down.
ATCAAGTTTAGCGATGCGGGGAACGAAATCAAAACCGAATACTACGGCTCCAACAGAACCTTCCCGGTGGTCTGCCGCCCTTCAAGCGCACGATGCGCCTCGGCAGCCTCCGCCAGAGGATACGTATGCTCAAGCCGAAGCTTCAACGTGCCATCAGCAACTGAACGGAGAACCTCACCGGAGCGAGCCTCCAGATCGGCGCGCGTCGCGATATAGTCCTTCAACGTGGGGCGCGTCACAAAGAGCGAGCCCATGGTCGACAGCCGGATCAGGTCAAAGGGAGGAACCGCACCGCTCGAACCCCCAAAGAGCGCCATCATTCCGCGCGGCCGGAGCACCTGCAGCGACTGCTCAAAGGTCGTCTTGCCCACCGAGTCGTAGACCACGTGCATCCCGGCGCTCTGCTTTTTGATCTCGGCTGCAAAGTCACCCTCTTCATAGTTGATCACCACACCCGCCCCCGCCTCACGCGAGAGGGCCGCCTTCTCCTCGGTCGAGACGGTCGTGAAAACATGGGCCCCAAGCGCCTTCGCGATCTGCGTCAGCAGCAACCCGACTCCGCCGGCCCCGGCGTGGATTAGAACCTCGTCGCCCTTCTTGATCGGGTAGGTTGAGTGTGCCAGATAATGCGCCGTCATTCCCTGCAGCATGGCCGCAGCTGCCTGCCGGCTGCTGATCCCATCAGGAACCGCCACCAGCCGTTCAGCCGGAACGACTGCAAGCTGAGCATAGGTTCCCGGGATACCGCACCACGCAACACGATCGCCTGGCTGAAATCCGGTGACGCCCTCGCCGAACGCGACCACCGTGCCCGCAGCCTCCTGGCCCGGGATAAACGGCAGCGAAGAGGGATAGCGCCCC
>CAZZZQ010000200.1:0-6534 GCA_964658405.1 uncultured Sphingomonas sp. | reverse complement strand
CTGTTCCCAAGCGCTGCAAGGGCGATGGCGTTTGAAGAGCCGGTGGTGCCTTCGGTGGTGGAGGCGGCAGCGATCTTTGAAGGGTCAGTGGTGGCTACGGTGAGCGCCCCCGCTGCACCGGTGGAGGTCGTGGAGAGGGTGAAGAGGGCCGCGCCCGCGGTGCCGGTGCCGTCGAGACCGTCGGCGTTCTGCGTGTTCACCTGGGTGCCGATCGCGTAGGCGAGGTTGTCGAGATCGGTGACGTAGGTTGGCAGCACCTGGTCGCGGGCCTCGAGATCGCCGCCGAGGCTTCCGCCCGTGATGGTGGCGGTGATGTCGGTGCCGTCTGAGGATTCGATGTGGGTGACGCCGCTGACCTGGCTGGTCTGGAGCGCGAAGGAGGCTCCGCCGCTGACGAGGACGGCTCCGCTGCTGGTGGTGAGCGTGATGCCGCTCTGCTCGGTGGAGATCTGATCGAGCCCGACCAGCTGCGAGAGCGATGCGATCGAGGCCTGGCGCTGATCTTCAAGGACACCTGCATCTCCGGCTGAGCTGACGGCGGCGATCTTCTGGTTCAGGCTTGCGATGGTCGAGGTGAGCGAGTTGATCTGTCCGACCGTATCGGTCACCTGACTGTTGAGCGAGGTCGAGGTGCTCGCGAGCTGCGTGGAGGCGGCGTTGAAGGCGTCGGTCAACGTGCTCGCTGCGCTCAGAACGCTCTGCCGCGTCGCCGTGTTCGAGGGGTTCGCTTCGAGGGCGGTGAAGGAGTTGTAGAGGGCGTCGATCGCCGTCCCGAGGGTCGTTGCCGCGGCGGAGGTGGTCGTCGAGGTGATTCCGAAGACGCTCTGGATGGTTGTGAGCGCGGTCTCGAGGGCGGTACTCTGGCCTGCCACCTGGGTCTGCTGCTGGACCCGCTGCTCGAGGACGCGATCGCGGATGGAGGCGGCGCCGGTCCCGGTCGTCACGCCGGTGCCGACGGTCGTGCTGCCGATCGTGATCGAGTCGAGCGACTGAAAGTTGACGGTCTCGCGGGTGTAGCCGACGGTGTTCTGGTTGGCCACGTTGTTTGCTGTCACATTGAGCGCGCTCTGCTCGGCGAGCAGTGCGTTCATGGACAGGCTCATCAGAGAGGTTAGAGTCCCCATGGTGATCTCCTTAGACCGTGCAGGTCGCGGCCTTCGGTGCTCAGGACCGAGGCCAGCAGCTTGAGATTTTGCGCCGTCGCAGCAAGCAGTTGTCCGAGCACCGCATGCTGCGATTGAAGCTCTGGGAGCGCGGCATTTGTGAGCGACGCTGCGGTCAGGTGATGGAGGCGCCGCTCTGTCGCTTCGAGCCGATCCACATCGAAGGCTGTGAGCGCAGACACCGCAGACTCAAGCTCCTCGCGGAGCATCGCGGCGGACATGGGAAACTCTCTCATGGGCGCGGTCATGGCTACGCGGTCATCGACTGCAGAAGGCTGTCGGCGACGGCTGCCGCGGGGACGTGATAGCTGCCCGAGGCGATTGCCTGCTGGAGGCTATCGACCTTATCGAGGCGTACATCGGAGGCGTTGAGGGCCTGCGCGAGCAGGGTGCTTGTCGTGCTGAGGCTGGCCTGGTCGCTGATCGAGGTCGACGTCGCGGAGGCTCCGCTTGCGAGCGAAGGCTGCGATCCGCCTTGAATTGCGGTGGTGCTGAGAGAGGTCGTACTTGAAGCGGTGAGAGCTCCGAGTCCAGTGATGTAGGTCATAAGGTTTCTCCGTCCTACTTGAGTAAATCGGCCTGCGCGTCGAAAACTTTAGTTTGAAATCATACTTTTCCGGCGGGAATAGCCTCGCCCTGCGCAGCGGCGATGTGATGAGCACGCTCAAGGGTGACCTTGGCGACGATCTGTTTTGCGATGCCCACGCCGCCGCCCTTCGCGATCGCGCGCGCAACCGACTCCGTTCCAAAGCTGCGCAGCGTGTCGTTTCCGCCGGACCCTGAGTCGTCCGTGTCCTCGCCGTCCTTGCCGGTCTGCATGCCCTTCAGCATCTCCTGCAGCAGCATGCCCTCGAACTGCTGGGCCGCATCGACGAGCTTCGCGTGCTGCGTCGCCTGCTTCGTTGCGGGGTCGGGCGTGGTCAGCAGCGGACCTCCAAGGGTGGTGATCATAGGACCTCAATCTCCGCTTCGAGCGCGCCTGCAGACTTCATCGCCTGCAGGATCGAGATGACGTCGCGAGCGGTTGCACCGATCTGCTGCAGGCTGCGCACCAGGTCATCGACGGTCGCGCCCTGCTTCAGCTCGATCCGGTTGACCGGCTTCTCTTTCGCATCGACGCGCGTCTGCTGGACGACCTGTGTTGAGCCGGCGCCGAAGGCATTCGGCTGCGAGACCTGGAACTCGTTCACGATATTGACGGTCAGGCCGCCGTGCAGGATCGAGACCGGCTGCAGCACCACGGTGCCGCCGATCACGACTGTCCCTGTCCGCTCATTGACGACGACCTTCGCGCGCGGATAGAACGGGACTTCGATGGCCTCGACCCGTCCGAGCAGCGCCGGGATCTCCTCGCCGCCCGAGACCAGGAGCGTGATGCGGCGGCTGTCGACCGCGCGCGCCGCCGATCGACCGAGCTCCTTGTTGATCGCCTGGGCCATCGCCTCCGCGCTGCGAAAGTCAGCATCGTTGAGCAGCAGCGAGAACTCCGTCCGCCCGGCAAGCTCCAGCGGGACTCCGCGCTCGACCATGGCGCCGCCGGGGATGCGGCCTGTCGTCGGATGATTGACCTGCTTCACGTTGCCATTGGCGTTGACCGAGTAGCCACCGAGAACCAGCGGTCCCTGCGCCTGCGCGTAGATCCTGCCATCGGGACCGTAGAGCGGCGTCATCAAAAGAAGGCCGCCTTCGAGGCTCTTCGCGTCGCCTGCGGAGGAGGCCGTGATATCGAGCTTCGTGCCGGGCCGTGCGAATGGGGGGAGGGTGGCCGAGATGAAGACCGCGGCTAGATTCTGCACGCGAATGGACGCCGCCGGTACGCTGACGCCCATGCGCAACAGCGTGGCCGCAAGGGTCTGGATCGGGAAGCTGGTCTGCTGGCTGTCGCCCGTTCCCTGCAGGCCGACGACGATCCCGTAGCCAACGAGCTGGTTGTCGCGGATCCCTTCGATCGAGGCGATGTCTTTGATCCGCGCCTCGCGGGGTCGAGTGCCCGGGACATCCGCTGCCGCCGTGATGCTGGCTACGGACAGGGTCAGGCCCATTGCGATCGTTCGAATTCGATCTCTTGCGATGCGGTGCATTTCAATCCCCTAGAAGATCACGATCTTTTCCAGCAGCCGCACCAGCGGGTTCTGACGGCGTGTGTAGTCGTTGATAATTCCCTTACCGCGAACCTCAAGCTCCAGGCTTGAGATCGCCGTCGAGAGGACCTGATTCTGCTGCGAGATATCCTCCGGCCTTACCAGGCCACGCAGCACGATCGTCTGAGTCTGCTGTGAGAACTCGACCTGCCGCGCCGCTTCGATCACCAGCATTCCGTTCGAAAGAACCTCGATCACCTGGCCGCCGAGCACCGTCGTGAGGCTGGAGTTGGTTGCACTCTGGCCCTGTGCGTTCAGGCCCGCCGCGGAGGTCTGCCCGATGAGGTTCTGCAGGCTGTTCCCTGCGTGCAGCAGGCCGAAGAGACTGGTGATCTGCGAGCTTGCATTCGACGCGCGAGAGTTCTTCACCGTGCCATCGGTCGACGCGGCAAGATTCTCCGAGACGACGACCGAGATCAGGTCGTTCGGGCGCATGGCGCGGACGTCGGTGTTCATGCGGGTCAGCCGTCCGTTGTCGGTCCAAATGGCACCGGCGGAGGGCTGTGCGTTTGAGGTCTCGGTGCGTACGCGTGTGAGATACGAGCTGAGCGAGGTCGACGCCACGCTTGGACGCGTCATGGTTACAATATCTATCATCGAGCGCTTGGCCGCTGGTTGAGCGGCGGTGGAGTCGGGCGCCTGGCCGTCGAGGGTGGTCGCAACCAGCAGCCAGAACAGGACCGTAAGGGTCCAGATGACGAACGGCCAGACCACCTCGTCGCGCTCTTCTAACTCGTTCAGTTCGAACTTTTCCAGCGTGATCTTTTTCTTCATGGCTCCAGCTCCACATCTGCCGGTCCGCGCACTACGCCGGCACGATACTGCGGCGGAGGCATCAGGCCGTCCTGATCCTTCTGTCTCAAAAGCAGCACACGGATGCGCGTTCCGACCTCGCCGCTCTCCTCCGAGGTGGCTGTCAACTCGATGCGTGCCTCGCCATCGTTCCTCCAGAGGCGGACTACCTCGCCGGTCCGGATGATCGGCAGAGGTGCCGCGGTCTGCAATGGTGCGGACGCCGGCCGCAGTCCACGGTCAGCCGGAAGCGTCGTGCGCAGACTCATCGTCGGCCGCTCCGGATGTTCGCAGCTCTGGATCACCGCCCACGCCTGCCCCTGCAGCGAGTCCCATCGCACGGACGCCAGTCGAAAGCCGTGCAGATCGTCAACGTGCGAGGCGCCCGCTGCTGCGGCTGCAATCGCTTCGGACGGCGTTCGCAGACATCCTCCCGGAACAGCTCGTCGTGCGAGCGTGGCTCCGTCGAGCACCATCGCGCAGAGGGCCATCCAGCACAGAACCATCGCCACCACCACCTGACGGAATCGCTGCATGACAAGCCTCCCTAGCGGATCATTCCGTTGACCTGCGAGTACATATCGTCGGCGACGTGGACTACCTTCGAGTTGCTCTCATAGGCCCGCTGCGCCAGGATCATCTGGACGAACTCGCTGACGACGTCGACGTTCGAGTTCTCGAGGTAGCCCTGCTGCAGCGTTCCCATCCCGCTGGTTCCGCCGGGAACGTCGGTGATCGCGTTGCCGGAGGACTGCGTCTGCTGGAAGAGGTTGCTGCCGATTGAGCTGAGGCCGCCGGGGTTTGCGAAGGTCGCAAGCTGGACCGTGCCGAGGTTCGCGCCGGTCGTCTGGCCGGGGATCGTTGCCGTGACGACGCCGTACTGCGAGATGGTCACCGCCGTCGCGTTCGCCGGAATGGTCACGGCGGGTAGAAGCTGGTCACCGGTCGCCGTCACCAGCGTGCCCTGGCTGTTGAGGTGGAAGCTGCCGTCGCGGGTGTAGGCGATGGTCCCGTCGGGCTGCTGCACCTGGAAGAAGCCGGCGCCCTGGATCGCCATGTCGTAGGGGTTCGAGGTCTGGTTGAAGTCGCCCTGCTTCATGATGACCTCGCTCGCCGCCGTGCGGGTGCCGAGACCGATCTGCAGGCCGGCGGAGGTCGTCGACTGGCTCTGCGCGGAGCCGGGCGTGATCAGGTTCTGGTAGATCATGTCCTGAAACTGGAGGGCTCGCTGACGAAAGCCGGTTGTGGCCGAGTTGGCCAGGTTATTTGCGATGGTGTCGAGGCTCGCCTGCTGTGCGCTCATGCCGCTTGCTGCCGTATATAGGGCTCGAATCATGGTGTTCTCCGTCGTGTTGCGATCGAATGTGTAGGAACGATCAGACCCGTGGCAGCTCTTCCGCCGCGGTCTTATCGAGGTTGTTATCGAAGGCGCTCAGGGCCTTCTGCATCATCTCGGCCTGACGCTGAACGAGGATCAGCTGCATCGATCCGTGGACGGCATCGTTGTTCGCTCCTTCGAGCGCGCCCTGCTGGATGTTGGCGCTGACGGCCACAGCCGGGTCATCGGCCGAGGCCACGAAGCGATTGGTCCCTTCGGCGGTCAGGGCTGCACTGTCTTTGAAGTTGAAGACACCGACCTGGCCGACGATGCTGCTGCCATCCGGAGTCGCCACCGAGACTGTGCCATCGGAGGAGACCTGGACGGCGCCCGAGGGGAGCGTGATCGGCTTCATAGCGGCGTCGAGGACGGGCTCGCCGAGCGAGGTCTGGAGGACGCCGGTTGCCGACCGCGTGAAGGATCCATCGCGGGTGTAGCGTGTGCCTTCTGCCGTCTGCACCGCGAAGAAGCCGGCTCCGTTCAGCGCGAGGTCGAGGGGATTTCCTGTCGGTGCGATCTGGCCCTGGCCCATGTCGAGCCGGTTGCCGCCGAGGACGCCGAAGCCGTTGACCGCTGAGCCGACCTGCGAGCCGGGAGCGCCGGTGATGGTATCTGTCAAAATGCTGCGGAAGAAGTCCCGCTCCGCGCGGAAGCCGGTCGTCGATGCGTTCGCGAGATTGTTGGCCGCCGTGTCGAGCGCCTGCGTTCGCGCCAGAAGACCGGTATAGGCTGCGTAGATGCCACTATCCATGCCCGGTGGGAAAGCAGGTACGGGGCCGAAGTCGGCGGCGGGTTGGTTAGAGAACTGTAAGGAGGGATGGGCAATGAAAAACCCCTCCGCGAGGGAGGGGTTCTTGCTGCGTACCGCGGAAGACTAGCGGACGACGGACTGGAAGAGCGGCGAGCTCAGCAGGCTGGCGAACTGCGCGTCTGAGGAGGAGTAGTTGACCGAGAGGGTGCCTGCGGTCGAGTCGATTGTTGTCTGGTCGAGCGCCGACTTCTCCATCGGAGTTCCGGTGCTCTTCTTCAGCAGCGCTGCGCCACGCATCAGCGTTGCGAC
>CAZZZQ010000199.1:0-6561 GCA_964658405.1 uncultured Sphingomonas sp. | reverse complement strand
TGTGCTCAATCGCTATGATCCCGGCACCGACGGAGGGAACCGTACGGTCCAGACTTGCCTGGGGAACAGTTCCGTTGGTCGTGCCGATATTCGTCTCATAGACAGCCATCCGCGCTGAGGACTTCGCATGCGCAACAAGGGCGGCTTGCTGTCTCATAAAGCCGCCTGGTCTGCTGTCCACCATCTCGGGTTCCGCAAACATGGGACCGAAGATCGCTTCTACGGAGGAGTCGTCTTCAAACGGATCGAAGAGATAGGGCGCGAAGTCGACGGTGTCGAAGCCGGAACTCGCGGTCAGGACCTTTTCGACCCAGTAGGTATTGACCGCGAACCCGTTCAGAATCAGATCGAACTTCGAAGAACTGTATCCCGGGGCGTTCCGTAGAGCGCTGAAGATCGTCGTCGCGCGACGCCCATAGGCAAGCGGATCGCGCATGCTCGCTCCTCGGGCGATCTGATTCCAACTTTCGTTCGCGTATTCCAGGTGGATCTTCGGGAAGGTCGCAGTCCAGGGACGAGGGTGACCCAGACGACTCCGTAGGGCACCGTAAGGGCTCGAAGCGGGACCGGCCAGATACTCGATGAGCTTACGCATATCATCCTGGGGCATCCCCATCTGGATTGTGTACCAGGGCTCAGCCCCCACGGCTTCGCACAGAACGAGGAAGTCTTGCAGTCCAATCGGTGTCTCTGCCGCTTCTGCAGAGTAGGTGCTGAAGCCCGTCCGGTCCCGAGCCCCATCGACAGCCAGCATGTTGTCGAGGGAGCTCCCAAAGTTGGTCCCGCTGTCCATATATCGGAGAGTGCCCGGATGCAGAAGCCTGATCGCCGCTACGACCTCACTCCGAAATGCGGTCGGGTTATCCCGGCTCGCCTGGCTTGTAAGGCTCACATCATCCAGAAGCAGGCCCGAGCCGGTAGCCGAGAAGCTCAAAGCAGCAGTACCATTCGCCGCATCGCTCTCATCTGCGACAAATTCAAGGTTGTAATCAGTCCAGTCCGAGCTAAGCTGCACCGTCTGCCTGAACAGGACCCTTCCTCCCTGCTGCAGCACTCGGCGGAGCGACACGCTAAGCTGCTTATTCCCATCAAGACCTTTGGCACGGAAGCTGAGGCGGTAAGGACCGCTCATTCGAAGGAATGAATGGCCAACAGTTGAGTCGAAATATTGTGTGAGACTGGCCGACTGCGCCCGGTTCGACGCCTCGAGGTGGACTGCCTGTCTTCCAGGCGAATGCTTTGAGAGGTCCCTGAATTCTGTAGAGACGATGGCCCCGCCACTCACCTGGGAGCTCCACCCGGCACTCGCATCGCCAGGGAAGAGCTTGCGAACAACCAGGAGATCGTTGATGGCCGGGCGCTTCGTCCCTGGCGAGAGTTGAAACTTGAGCTCCGGGACACCAGCTGTCGTTCGGGACGAACTTGAGACGACGTCGCCTGACCTCCCATTCGCTGCTCCATCGATAAACTCATAGCGGCCGCCTTGCATGAAGTTTGCCGGCCAGAGCGTAGATTTTCCATAGTCGGTGCAGGAGTCGTCGGTGACCTCTTTGCACTGCAGCACGGATTGCCACATCAAGCCCTCAAAGCCGGGATTCCGACTGATCAGGTTCTTCAGCATCTGTCCAGAGTCGTAGGATCGCTGCCCGCCAAGGTTCAGGCCCAGTCTCTTGACGTCGGAATACTTCACCGTGCCGTCAATCACAACGCTTGTCTTCTGCGCGGCTGACACCAGAGATCCACAGAGGGCAGCCGCAAGGAAGATCTTCAACGAGATGTGATTCATGGGCTGTAATCCTTCAAATCAGATCAGTGAGAGCATCGGGCCTTCAGGGCAGCAAAAAGAAAAAGTAGGACTCCTGCATGCAATGCAGTCCACCTAAGAGGTCGCACAAGACACCCAGCGCCTTGTCCCAGCGCCTTCGATCAGTGACGTTTCGGGCCATCTCCTACGGGCAGAAATGCAGTCCACCGTTGCATCGGCCGCTCCCTCGGGGGTCACGCGGCAACGATACGGTTGCTCCAGGCGCATCAGCTTCAAAGCTTCACCATGGCTGGGCCGGGGAGGTTCTGCCGCCATTCGTCTCCCGCCACGCTTGAAGCATCAGCCGCACCAGCCTTCGCTGATTTTGTACCTCGAGTCGGGCAGCTTCCCCCTCTCTCAGACGATTCCGGAGCGCGCGAAGGGAATACCAAAAGCACTCAAACATCATCACGACACAGGCCGTCGAACCGAGATGCTTCCGATAAAACAGGACCGTACTGCGCATCCGCCACAAGACCAGTTGGGCTCCCGACTGCGACAACTCCAGTGTCTTCACCTGCTTCGATGACTCCCCGCCAAGGTGAACCACCTCAATCTCCGGCCAGTACATGATGCTGAAACCTGCATTCTGAATCCTGAGGCAAAGATCCACCTCCTCGTAATAAAGAAAGAAGCGAGGGTCGAAGAACCCAATCGCATCCAGGACATCAGAGCAGATGATCGAATACGCACCCGGAACCCAGTCAACCTCGGACGCAACCATCGGGTCAGCCCAGGTGCGATCTGCCTGTCCGAAAAACTTCGACTGCGGAAAACGCGAGGCGAGCCCTGACATGACGAGCATATGCGTCAGCAGCTTTGGGAACATCCGCGCGGAGGGCTGCGGGCTGCCATCGCGCCCGACAAGTCTCCCACCGCCGAGCCCCACGTGGCGGTCTCGCTCCATATTGGAAAAGGAACGCTGCAGGGACTCTTCAGACAGAAAAGCATCCGAATTGAGAAGGACAATGTAGCGTCCCCGGGTAGACTGCAGCCCGAGATTGTTGGCGCCCCCGAACCCCAGGTTGATGGTGCTCCGGAGAACGATGACAGCCGGGAACTCTGCCTCGACCATCTCCGCGGACAGATCCGACGATGCATTGTCAACGACAACGATCTCTACCTTGAGCTGGCCCTGTGAGGCATAAACGGAAGCCAGGCAATCACGGAGAACATTGCGCGTGTTGTACGAGACGATAATGATCGAGATATCCGGTCTTGCTTGCTCCAGGGGAGCTAGTCCATCGGCCGTCATGCTGGCAACTCCATGCATCTTCTAAAGGTTTGGGCGAGGTGTAAAGTGTTCGTCCGAAGGTTGTAACGTTTGAGGACCGTAGCTCGCCCGGACCTTGCCAGCTCCATTCGGAGTTGGGGGTTGGCGATCAGCTCCAGCAACGCCTTTGTAAGCTCTTCGACGGATGACGGGGCCACGAGAAGGCCATCTTTACCGTTACAAATCAGCTCGGAGATCCCCGCGACATAGGTACTGACGCAGGCGATCTCCATCGCCATCGCCTCCATCAGTGCAACCGGAACGCCTTCGGCAAAGCTGGCAAGCACAAAGATATGCGCTCGCTCAAGCACCCTCTTCGTTCCTGCATGGCTCAGCGCCCCAAGTAGATTCACCTGGCCACCAAGGGAATTGGCCTCAATAAACTCTTCAAGCTCCGCCCGCCCCGGCCCGCCCCCAACGATGTCGAGGGAGACGACTACGCCTTGCCTTTTCAACGCCAGGATAGCCTCGAGCAGAATAAGATGGCCCTTGCTAGGGTGCAGACGCCCAACTGAAACAAGTCGCATCTGTTCGGCCGGTGGTGTTCCCGGAAAGAAGACGGCATCGTCTACTCCAAGCCTGCAAACGTGAATCTTGTGCCAACTGTCGGAGGAGATGACACGGAGGAGCTGGCTGCGACAGAAGTCGCTGATACAAAATGCAAACTTGGCGCTCTTGATCTTGTCTCTCAGGTAAAAGGCATCGATGTTGTAGAACTCTTCGGGTCCGTGAGCCATGAACGAGTAGGGAAACTTCCACGCAATGGACGCCAGCATGGCCACCGTCGCTACGGGGCCCGTAAAGTGTACGTGCAGATGTCCTGACCGGCGTTCTCGCATCGCGTTCCCAAGAATCAAGGCCTCGAGCAGATAGAAAAATCCATACCCCGTCGCCGCGAAGTTCCAAGGCGCAAGCTTCAACGTCGCACGGACTCCTCTCAGAATCACACCCGGCTCAAACAGCAGGGTTCTGATCAGCATCATCAGGATCGCTGACCTCTTGGCCGCCTTAATGTAAAAAGTACGCGCAGCCTCTTCCTTCTCTCGATCGGAGAATCCATCCGCCGGCTCTCTCGAAGAGTTGATCGAAGCAGTCTCGATCTCAAGTCCCAGCAGCCGCAGTGAAAGCACTTCGTTCAGAAAGAACGTGTGACTAACGGCTGGGTACTCACTCAAAAGATAAGTAATGGGGGCCATCTGCTCTCCGGCAATCGAATCCTGAAGACGGGTCTTCATCGATAGGTCTCCGGAAGGGCAGTCATCAGGTCAGTCTTGCAATTAACACGAAAATACAAAGAGTTGCTCCACATGCGGCCAGATCGATCTCGGTGGATAGAAGAAGCGATGCTGCAAGCTTTACAGAAAAGCGTGCCTGAAACGCGAAAATATAAAAGCCAGCATTGCACTAAAGTTTATCTATTTCATCAGTGAAATCTTTCGTTTTTCCAAAGAAGCTGTGACTGGCTATTTGTCTTGTCAGCCGCTCTACAATCGATCTAATCGAAGTCACTAAAGTAGCGAAGCCTGGATCTCGGAAGCTTTAATCCGTAGCCATTATTTTGAATGCAGAGAGCACAGCCGCTGTTCCATAAGCGATCGAGCCAGCCTCTCTTGTCGATCGCCTGAATACTGCAAGGCCGGGGACTGCGCGGCAATCGTTGTCGAGAGCTGGCCGGGAGGAAGAACTGCTACAACTTTCAAATCACGTCAGGCGGCCCTATCGCTCAGACATAGACGGATTGCGTGCAGTTGCTGTCTCGATCGTCATCCTCTTTCATTTGAATACGGCAAGGCTGGGCGGTGGATTCGTTGGAGTCGATGTATTTTTTGTGATCTCAGGATTTCTGATCACCTCCATCATCCTTGCTGATCTTCAGGCAGGCACCTTCTCGGTAGCAGCCTTCTATGAGCGGCGTATCCGCCGCATCATACCGGCCCTCGCAGGCGTTCTCCTGTTTACGCTCATTGCCGGTTACATTTATCTTCTGCCCGGAGAGCTGATCGACTTCGGAAAGTCTGTGCTGGCAGCAGTCTGTTCCGTGTCGAATATCTATTTTTGGAAGCAGGCTGGTTACTTTGACGCGCCATCGACGGCGAAGCCTCTGCTTCACACATGGTCGCTCTCCGTTGAGGAGCAGTTCTACCTCGTCTTTCCGCTGCTCGTCGTCCTCATCAGCCGTTATTGGAAGCGCAATCTGGCAGTGATCCTGGCGGCGATCACTGTTCTATCGTTCGTACTCTGTGTCTGGTTGACCCGTCACAACCCGAATGTTGCCTTCTACTCGCCGTTCACCAGGGCGTGGGAGCTCCTTCTCGGCGCTTTCCTGAATGTCATCAGCCTGGCCTGGATGAAACACTCTCCTGTCCGCAACATCAGTTCGATTACAGGCCTGGCGATGGTGTTTTATGCGAGCTTCACGTTTGGCCCATTCACGCCATTCCCCGGCTCCGCCGCGCTCCTCCCCTGTGTTGGAGCAGCCTTGCTTCTCGCCGCCGGAAGTGGTGGAAGAACCCTGGTAGGGGACGTTCTCTCCTGGCGCCCGATTGCCTTTACTGGAACGATCTCCTACTCGCTCTACCTCTGGCATTGGCCCTTCATAGTCTTTCAGCAGATGGGCCTGAGCCCTGTCGCAGGGCTCCCGCGCCAGGAACAGAAGCTTCTGATTCTCTGTTCTTCCTATCTCGCAGCCGTCTTATCGTGGTGGTTTATTGAACGCCCGTTCAGGAAGCCGCGGGGGGAGAATGCACGATCCAGGGTCTTTACCGCTGCGGCCCTTTCTATGGGAGCCATTGCTGCCTGCGCCTGTTTGATGGTCCTGGCAAAGGGTGTTCCCTCAAGATTTCCAAAGCGTGCGCTCGAACTGGCTGAGGCGTTCAAGAATGGACCCGACCCGTCAATCTGGGAGTACCGACAGGGAACCTGCTTCATCACGCCCGCCGAAAAACTGGAAGACTTTCGGCCCGACGTCTGCCTGCATCATGATGCCGTGCGGCCGAATATCCTCATCCTCGGCGATAGCCATGCAGCTCAACTCTATAGCGGGCTTTTGAAGACCTTCATAGATCTCAACTTCATGCAGGCGACCGCTGCGGGATGCAAGCCCACCGTGAAGCAGGGCCGTGACCGTACCCCTGACTGCGTGAAATTCGTAAACGGTATTCTCAATGACTTCTTACCAAAGTCTCGCGTCGATGAGGTATTCCTCGGCGGCCGCTGGAACTCCGGTGATCTGGACCGTCTTGGCGAAACCATCACCTACATCAAAAGCCTGGGGATTCAACCGGTAGTCTTCGGGCCGATCATGCAGTACGACATGCCACTGCCTCGTCTCCTCGCAATGGCGGTGAGTGCTCACGGTAAAGATCTCGCTGGAGCTCATCGCCAGGAGACCTTTCAGTCGCTCGACCGGGAGATGCAACGGCTGGCACGTTCCACGTGGAACATTCCGTATATTTCATACTATGGCGCTTTTTGCCACCAGGCG
>CAZZZQ010000198.1:0-6564 GCA_964658405.1 uncultured Sphingomonas sp. | reverse complement strand
CGGTCGCGCATCTCGCGGCGCTTGCGGTGGTAGGTGACGGCGAAGCGGTGGCTCTCGTCGCGGATCATCTGGACTAGGTGCAGCACGGGGGACCGGCGGTCGAGGACCACTGGCTCGTCTTCCTGGCCGTAGACGTAGATGATCTCTTCACGCTTGGCGATCGAGGCGAGCGGCTGCAGGGTGACGCCGATCTCTTCGAGTGCGGCATAGGCGGAGTGGAGCTGGCCGAGGCCGCCGTCGATCAGGATCAGCGAGGGGAACGGCTTCTTGTCCTCGAGCAGCCGCTTGTAGCGTCGCTGAACGACCTCGCGCATGCTGGCGAAGTCGTCGACACCGGTGACGGTCTTCACCTGGAACTTGCGATAGTCCGCCTTCTTCATCGCGCCGTCCTCCCAGACGACCATGGAGGCGACGGTCTCGGCGCCCTGAATGTGCGAGATGTCGAAGCACTCGATGCGGCGCGGCAGCTCTTCGAGCGTCAGGGCCTCCTGCAGGGCCTCCTGGATCGCGATCATGCCGGGCTTGAGGACGCGGAAGCGCTGGTCGTAGGACTGCTTGGCGTTCTGGCAGACGAGATCTACGAGGGAGCGCTTGTCGCCCCGCTGCGGTGCGGCGACCTCGATCCGGTGGCCGGCCTTCTCGCTGAGGACCTCGGTGAAGATTGCCCGGTCGGGGAAGTCGACCGGCACGAGGATCGAGCGGGGGACGTAGGTCTGGTCAAGGTAGAGCTGCTTCAGCAGGGCGGAGAAGAAGACCGCGGGGCTGAAGCTTCCGCCGAGCTCGGTGATCCCGGAGTGCTGGATGATCTGGACCTCCTCGGCCACCTCGGGCGCTGGCTGCGAGGGGTCGGGCTCCAGCCTTGGCAAATTTTCGGCTGGCGTCGGGGCCTCTTCGGTGTGCTCGTTCAGGGTGTCCGAGAGCGACTCGGGCAGCTCCTCCCAGAAGAAGTCGCGCCGATCGACGATCTTGCCGCCGCGCATGTGGAAGAGGTTCACGGCGAGCATCTCGTTCTCGTAGTGGAAGCCGAAGACGTCGGCGTCCTCGTTGTCCGCCGTTGCGATGCGCTGCTTGTCCTGCATCTGGTGGACGGTGACGATCTGGTCGCGGAGCCGTGCGGCGAGCTCAAACTGCTCGTTCTCAGCGGCCAGCGCCATGCGCTTGGTCAGCGACTGTTCGAGCTCGTTCGGACGGCCTTCGAGGAAGAGTTGAACGTCCCGGATGGTCTGCTTGTAGGCCTCCGGGGTGGTCAGGCCGTCGACGCACGGGCCGAGGCAGCGCTTGATGTAGTACTGCAGGCAGGCGCGGGGATGATAGCGCGAGAGATCGACCTTGCAGCTCGGAATTAGGAAGCTGCGGTGGATCAGGTCGACGAGGCGATGGGCCAGGTTTCCCGGGAAGTAGGGGCCGAAGTAGGCGCCGCCGTCCTTGCGCAGCCGGCGGGTGACGAAGACCTTCGGGTAGCGGTCGTTCATCGTCAGCTTGATGTAGGGATAGGTCTTATCGTCGCGCAGCAGGATGTTGAAGCGGGGCTTGCGCTGCTTGATGAGGTTATTTTCGAGGGCGAGGGCCTCACGCTCATTGTCGACGGTGATGTATTCGAGGTCGACTGCCTCGCGCATCAGGGAGCCGGTCTTGGCGTTGGCCTGGGAGGCGTCGAGGAAGTAGGAGCGGACGCGCGCCCGGAGATTCTTCGCCTTGCCGACGTAGATCACCTCTCCCGCGGCGTTCTTGTACAGGTAGCAGCCCGGAGAGGTGGGCAGCGTACGGATTTTCGCGAGGAGATCCATAGGTCCAAACTCAAGTGTAGACGGAGACGACACCTGACTGCACGCGGCGGTGACCCGGTAAATTTGTCGAGAAATTATGGGAAAACTTTCGGTTCCGCTCGCCGTCCAAAAGAGGGTGTTCCGATCTGAAGCTTGCCTAAAGCTTTGTAATGAAGAGGTTTAGGTCGAGCCAAGGAGTTTGGCAGGTGGGTTGCCTCTCTTTTCTCGTTGCTCCAAACGTTTTATGAGGAGATTCAAACATGTCTAAAGATTTCCGTGTCACCCGTATGACCACTGATCTGCGATTGAAGGGCCTGCATGCTGCCGTTCTCGGAACCGCCGCACTCTTCCTGGCGACCGGTTGCTCGACGAAGAACTACGTTCGTTCGCAGACCACGCCGATCATCCAGCAGACCAACGAGCTTGATGCGAAGACGGCTGCAGACCACCGCACAATCGTCGATACCGACGAGCGCGCCCAGAAGGGAATTGCGGGCGCGATGGACGCGGCAGGCACCGCGGATCAGCATGCCGGCGCGGCTGGTCAGTCGGCTGATGCTGCCGGCAAGTCCGCGCAGGAGGCCTACAACCGGGTCGACAGCCTGAGCGGCGTAGTGGCGAATCTGGACAACTACAAGCCTCTCTCGGATGTCAGCGTGACCTTTGGCTTTGACAAGTCAGTCCTGACGAAGGCGGATCGGCAGCAACTTGATAGCTTCGCCTCGACATTAACCACCGCGCGGGGTTATATTCTTCAAGTCACAGGCGGAACTGATTCCGTCGGTGATGCGCAGTACAACTACCAACTCAGCCAGCGCCGTGCTGATGCGGTTGTGAACTACCTGTCCACAAAGTACAACGTTCCACCGCACAAGTTTTACTTGATCGGGATTGGAAAGGATCAGCAGGTAGCGAGCGACCACACCGCAGCGGGCCGTGCCAAGAATCGGCGGGTCGAGGTGAAGTTGCTGTCCAACATGAGTTCGTCGGCTGCTTCCGGAACCCCTTCCGGTCAGTAGGCGGTCGACAAAGACCTTCGCTCCACTATCCGCAGTTGTAGTTCCTATCTATAAGCTATTTGCCGATCATGCAACAGACGAGTAGCACCTTTCAAAAAAGACGGTGGGGGGCATGCGCAACACCCCACCGGCTCCCCCTTTGAAGCACCCCTCCCCTAAAGACTCCATCACTAACTTTGCTCGCGCAGGCGTTTCTCGATCATGCGATAGACGAATGCCATCAGCGCCGAGGCGAGGATGACCCAAGCGAACTGGTACCAGTAGAAGAACGGAAAGCCCCAAAGGGTTGGCGTCGTTCGTGCGTAGATATACGGGAAGCACAGGCCCAGGTACGGCAGTAGCAGGAGCAGGGTCCAGCGCGTCATACGCTTCTTTTTGGGCACGTTTTGATCTGTCGGAGAGGCGGGCATCGTGCAGCCAAGCATATCGCATCGCCTCTACATTCAATGCGTCTTTAAGTTCAATCGGGTAAAGTGAACGCATGCCTGCCGTCGAAGATGAAGCTCGAAAGACCGTCGACCCGATCGCCGAGGCGATTGCGATCATGGCCCGCCTGCGCGGTCCGGACGGCTGTCCGTGGGACCGCGAGCAGACCTTTGATTCGATCAAGCGCAATACGCTCGAAGAGACCTATGAGGTCTTCGACGCGATTGAGCGGGGCGCGTGGCCCGACCTGAAGGACGAGCTTGGCGACCTGCTGCTGCAGGTGATCTTCTACTCACAGATGGCGACGGAGGCGGGGTACTTTACGATCTCCGACGTCGCCGAGAATCTGAATGCGAAGCTGATCCGCAGGCATCCGCATATCTTTGGCGACGCCGTCGCGACCGACGCCGACGCCGTGCTCCGCAACTGGGACCAGATCAAGAAAGCAGAGAAGGCCGCTGCGCCGGACCGGCCGGCCTCGCTGCTGGGTGATGTTCCGAGGACGATGCCTGCGCTGCTTGAGGCGGGGAAGCTTGGCTCCCGCGCGGCGAAGGTCGGCTTCGACTGGCCAAACGCCGACGGTCGCGCAACGGAGCTCTTCGGCAAGCTGCAGGAGGAGATCGCCGAGCTGCAGGCTGAGCTTTCGCCCGCGGTTGCGATCAAGCCTGCCGCTGTAGAGGAGGAGCTGGGCGACCTGCTCTTCACGGTCGTCAATCTTGCACGTCATCTTCATGTCGATCCCGAGTCTGCCCTGCGCGTGTCGAATGCCAAGTTCCGTCGGCGGTTTGCGTCGATGGAGCAGGCGGCCGGTGGATCTGAAGAGCTTGAAGCGCGTTCGCCCGCGGAGCTGGAAGAGCTGTGGGCGGACGCGAAGGCCGACACGCAGGCGGGCTCTTAGCGCATGCACCCCGAACTTCGAATTGCCCCTCTCGATCAGCTCTCCCAGTTTGATCGGTGCGTCGATCTTCAGATTGCGGTGTGGGGGTACAGTGACGGCGATGTCATTCCGCGGCGCGTCTTCCTGGTGGCACAGCGCATTGGCGGGCAGGTCATCGGGGCGTTTGATGGCGAGACGATCGTGGGCTTCGCGATGGCACTGCCGGGCTTCCGCGACGGCCTGCCGTATCTTCATTCGCACATGCTCGCGGTGCTGCCGGAGTACCGGAACGCGGGGCTTGGGCGGCGGCTGAAGCTGGCGCAGCGGGACGACGCCCTTGATCGCGGCTTCGAGCTGATGGAATGGACCTTTGACCCACTCGAGATCAAAAATGCGTACCTGAACATTCATCGGCTCGGCGCGGTGATCCGCCGGTATGCCCCGAACTTCTACGGGCCATCTTCTTCACCATTGCAGGGCGGTCTCCCAACCGACCGGCTGTACGCGGAGTGGTGGATGCGCTCTCCTCATGTGATCGCAACGCTTGCCGGCGAGACGGACGCTGCACTTGAGATCCTCGGCCGCGTGGACGTTCCGGCGGAAGTGGCTGCGTGGAAGCAGAGTCCTGCCGAGCGTGGTCTCGCGGAAGAGGTTCAGACTAGAAACAGAGTTGCACTCCAGACTGCATTTACCCGGAATCTCGCCGTCGTCGACTATGAGCGCGACCTCGACGGCAACGGCGCCTTCCTTCTAGGCCTGCCGCCTGACCCTGGCGACAGCATCGCATCTCACCCAGCAGCCTCTTCCGAACGACAGAAAGCCGCCCATGCCGACCATTGACGCCATTCACCTCCGCGAGATTAACATGCCTCTTGCGCATCCGTTCGAGACCAGCTTTGGCCTCACCACCGCCCGCCGGATCCTGCTCGTGGAGGTTGAGTCTGAGGGGTATGTCGCATGGGGCGAGTGCGTCGCGGGAGAGCATCCCTACTTCTCCGAAGAGATGATCGACACCGCCTGGATCATTACGGAGACCGAGCTGGCGCCAAGGCTGCTGGATGCACCGATCCTGAACAATGGCGGAAGCTGCCCTGGCATCTTCAAGCAGGTTCGCGGCCACCGGATGGCCAAGGCGGCTCTGGAGAACGCCATCTGGGATCTCGACGCACAGATGCAGGACGTCTCGCTTGCACAGCTGCTCGGAGGCACGCGGTCGACCATACCATGCGGCGTCTCGATCGGCATACAGCCCTCGATTGAAGTGCTCCTCGAGAAGATTGAGACAGAGCTGGCGGCCGGCTACCAGCGCATCAAGCTGAAGTGCAAGCATGGCTGGGATACCCGGATCTTTGAGGCAGTGCGTGCGCGCTGGCCTGAGATTCTTCTGAGCTGTGACGCCAACTCGGCATACCGGATGCGCGACTTCGACCACATCGCGAGCTGGGATCAGTTCAACCTGCTGATGATTGAACAACCCCTCTGGTACGACGACTTCTACTTTCACTCCATGCTGCAGAAGCGTCTTGAGACATCCATCTGCCTGGATGAGTCGATCCGGAATCGCCGCGACGCGCTTGCCGCCATCGATATGGAGTCGTGCCGGATCATCAACATCAAGAATGGACGTGTCGGCGGCTTCAGCGAGGCGATCGCGGTCCACAATGCGGCTGCGGAGCGGGGCGTGCCCGTGTGGTGCGGCGGCATGCTTGAGACGGGGATTGGACGCGCCCACAATATAGCGCTGTCCTCTCTTCCAAACTTCTCGCTCCCAGGCGATGTCTCTGCTTCGAGTCGCTACTGGGCCGAGGACATCATCGAGCCTGCGGTGACAGTCAGCGCGGCGGGAGAGATTACGGTTCCGACTACTGCGGGAAGCGGCTACCCGGTACAGCGGGATCGCATCGAGGCCCTGACGGTGCGTCGCACCACGATTCGTCCGAAGGCCGCTGTGACTGCCTAGCAGCTAGTGACCGGGCGCGGGCGATGCCAGGAGTAGGCGCACCGCGTCCTGATAGCTCATCGCAGAGGGCAGCACCTCGAAGTGAGAGGCGTCGATCTCTGTATGGACGTTCAGGGTCTTCAGCATGAGGGCGCGAATTGTGACCTGCTGCGTGAAGTGGGTGTAGATCCAGCGCTGGCCGCCTGCTTCCGTCTGCTCCAGGAGCAGCGTGCCACCGGGATAGATGTGCGCCAGCATCCCCCAGCCGAAGTTCACACCCTTGAAGATATGTCCTTCCATGCGAACCATACGTCCGCTCTTCGCGTCGACCCACATGCGACCCTCAAGTCCTGTGAGGGCTTCAGAGGTGGTGGAGGGTGGAGACCACTTCGGGTCCGGATGGTAGTCCAGCACCACTTCGCCGCTGCCTGTGCCCCGGTTTAGCTGAGGCTGGCCGGGGACGAAGGTGAAGATCATGGCATCAGGCATCAGGTGAATCAGGTCGGCGGCGAGTTTCTTGCCCGAGGCGTCGTTTTT
>CAZZZQ010000197.1:0-6601 GCA_964658405.1 uncultured Sphingomonas sp. | reverse complement strand
GATGCATCGGTCAGGAACCGCAGGTCCTTCGACTTCGCTCAGGATGACACGATTTGGGCGGGTGGCAGGTTCTTACGATTCCACCCTTACGCAAGGGCGCGTAAGGAGGGGGCACCCGGGGATTTTGGGTCAGGAGGCGAGCAGGGCGGCGATGGCTGCGGGCCACTCGGCGGGGGCGTCGACGGTGACGGTCGGTTGTGCGGCGGCGAGCGTGTGCGGCGCTAGACCGAAGGTGCAGCCGAGGGAGTGGGCGCCGCAGTTCTTCGCGGTGAGGATGTCGACGTCGGAGTCGCCGATCATCAGTGTCTCTGCGGCGCTGATCGGCGAACCTGCAAGACTTGCCGCCTCGGCGATAAGGGTGCGGAGGCCGTGCGGATCGGGCTTCTTGGTGTGGAAGCTGTTGCCACCGTAGTTCTGGAAGAAGAAGCGGTCGAGGCCGAAGTGCGCGCAGATATCGCGGGATGGGTTGACGGGCTTGTTTGTCAGAACCGCCATCAGGAGGTGCGGATGAGCGGCGCGGATCGACTCCAGAGCTTCAACGACGCCGGGATAGACGAAGGTGTAATCGAGCTTGTGGACGCGGTAGTAGTCGAGGAAGAAGTCGAGCGCGCTGGCCACGAACTCCTCGTCGTGGTGGTCGCCCTCGGGGTCGCCAAGGGCGCGGCGTACAAGCATGGAAGCCCCGTCGCCGATGTAGCCGCCGATGACGGCCGGGGGAAGCGTCGGCTTGCCGAGATGAGCCAGCATGGCGTTGACGGAGTTGCAGAGGTCGACGCGGGAGTCGATGAGGGTGCCGTCGAGATCGAAGACGAGAAGGCGCAGAGCAGGCATGAATCCACTGTAGCGGAGGACGGCGGCCGGGTGCGCCAGCGGCTTTCATCGCCGCGCCGGCGAATTTCTTTCGGATCGACGGAACCGGTCTTGCGAACTCTGCGTATTGAAGCTCGGAGAAGAACATTCAAGCGAATTCGTCTCTACCTCGGAGGACTGTCTCGTGACCACGCAGCGCAAAGGCAAACGGAATATCTGGCTCTGGATCGGCGTGATCGTCGTCATCCTCGCCGTCGTCGGTGGGGTGGTCTATGCGGCCACGAGCGGAAGCACCAAGATCGACGCCTCCCAGATCGCCAAGGCGGAGCGCGGCGATATTGCACGATCCGTGGTCGCAACCGGCAAGGTGCAGCCCATCACGAAGGTCGAGGTCAAGTCGAAGGCATCGGGCATCGTCACCGAGCTGAAGACTGACATCAACGACCAGGTGAAGCGTGGCCAGGTGCTCGCACAGCTTGACCAGGTCGAGATCCTCGCACAGGTCGCAGCGCAACGCGCAACCCTGCTCGCAGCTGAGTCGAACGCGAAGGCTGCCGCCTCGGCCATCGAGTACGACAAGGTTGCCGCCGAGGCCCCTGACCTTCCGATGTACAAGAACACCTACAACCGCGCGGTCGAGATGTCGAAGGACGGCGTGGTCTCGAAGCAGGCGCTCGACGACGCGCAGCAGAAGTATCTCTTCGCTGCCAACACGCGTGACAAGGCGGTCGCGCAGATCACGGTCGACAACTCCAAGCTGCGGCAGGCGCAGGCCCAGGTCGCACAGGCGCAGGCCTCGCTTCGTCAGCTGGAGGAGCAGCTTTCGTACACGGTCATCATCTCGCCGATGGATGGCGTGATCCTCTCCCGGGACGTCGAAAAAGGTGACGCGGTCAGCTCGATTCTCGTCCTCGGCAGCACGGCGACGCTCGTGATGACCATTGGCGATGTCCACCAGGTCTACGTGCAGGGCAAGGTCGACGAGTCCGATATCGGCAAGGTGTATCTCGGCCAGCCGGCGCGCATCAAGGTCGAGTCGTTCAAGGACAAGACCTTCTCCGGCAAGGTCACGCGTATCGCTCCGCTTGGCGTGGAGAAGGATAACGTGACGACCTTCGAGGTGCGGGTCTCGATCGACAATCCTGGCGGTGAACTGAAGGCTAACATGACGGCGAATGCGGAGATCCTGCTCGACGAGCACAAGAATGTCCTGACCGTTCCTGAGCAGGCTGTTCTCTACGACAAGGATCGCAACGCCTCGGTCGAGGTTCCGGACGCGAAGCAGAAGACGGGCCGCCGCAAGGTTTCGATCAAGTCCGGTATTTCGAATGGCACCAAGACCGAGGTGCTCGCCGGTCTGAACGCCGGGGACCCGGTCATCCTTCAGCAGTAAGTAGTCAAAAGAATTACGAGATGATTTCGAGTCCTAGCACGAGATCTGAGGAGACCAAAATGAACGCACGCTTTCTACTTGTTGCCGCTCTATCCGTGAGCACCTCCGCCTTCGCCGCTGACCGCAGCTTTGACCGGACGCTCTCCGTCTCCTCTTCGCCGAATCTTTCGGTGTCGACCGGCTCGGGCAATATTCATCTGCATACCGGCTCGGATTCACAGATCCACATCGCGGCGCATCTGCACGCCAACAACAATCACGGCTGGTTCGAGAACAGCAGCGGCGGCGACGTTGAGTCGCGCATGCAGCAGATCGCCTCCAATCCGCCGATCCAGCAGAGCGGCAACTCGATCACGGTCGGCCAGCGCGATCACGGATCAAACTCGGTCTATCGCAACATCAGCATCGACTATGACATCACGCTTCCGCGCGCCTCGGAGATCTCGGCAAACACCGGCTCGGGCGATGTTGCGATCGAGGATGTCGGCGCCTCGCTGAAGGCGAACACCGGCTCGGGCAACATCCGGGCCCATGGCATTCGTGGAACCGCAAACCTGGAGACCGGCTCGGGCGATATCCAGCTGGACGAGACGTCGGGGGGCGACCTGCGCGCGCAGACCGGTTCGGGCAACATCCATGTCAATGGCGTCTCCGGCGGCTTTCATGCGAACACCGGCTCGGGCGATATCGAGATTGGCGGAAATCTTACCTCCGACTCGAAGCTTGAGACTGGCTCGGGCAACATCCGCCTGAACCTTGGCTCGTCCGCCCACTTCACGCTGAATGCGAGCACCGGCTCCGGCTCGGTGAACGTCGCTCAGCCCATCACGATGCAGGGTTCGCTGAACCGCCATCATGTGACGGGAACTGTGAATGGCGGCGGTCCGATCCTGAAGGCCGACACTGGCTCGGGCGATATCGAAATTCGCTAGCCCCGTTTGGAGTTGGGTAGCCCCTCCTTTGCGTTCCGTGCGAGGGAGGGGTAACCCGTTACGGGCCTGCAGTGACTGTGAAACACTGGCCGCATGATGAAGAGAACTGCCGCTCTCCTGCTCTGCGCCTTCGCCTCGATCGCTCTTCCGGCCCAATCGCCCAAGCCTGCACATCATGTGATCTTCGTGGTGACCTCGCCCGACCAGGACGACTGGCACTCCGCGATGATGCTTGCGGACCACTTTCTGGCTGGCGTAAAGCCTGAGCCCTCTGAGATCGAGATTCTGGCTTACGGTGGCGGAATCGACCTGCTCAAGGCCGGATCGCCGACGGCGCAGGAGCTTGCCGATCTTGAAAAGCTCGGCGTCCACTTCGTGGCGTGCGAGACGGCGATGCGCGCGCACCATATTGCGAAGGCGGATCTTCTGCCCGGAGTGACCAGTGTCCCCTCGGGTGTTGTGGAGCTGGTGCACCGGCAGGAGACGGGGTGGAGCTACGTCAAGGTAGGTCGCTGAGGGTCAGGCGTACTTGCGAAGGACTCCCAGGACCTTGCCCTGAATGTTGACCGTGGCCGCAGGGGCGTAGATCGGCGCCATCTCTTTGTTTGAGGGCTGGAGGCGGATCATTGCACCTTCGCGGTAGAAGCGTTTGAGGGTCGCCTCGGCGCCGTCGATCAGCGCGACGATAATCTCTCCCTCGCGTGCGGTCTTGGTTCGTTCGACGAGGACATAGTCGCCATTGACGATGTGTTCGTCACGCATGGAGTCGCCGCGGACTTCGAGGGCGAAGACCTCGCGGTTGCCTATGATGTCACCGAGGGAGATGGTCTCGGCGGTCTCGATGGCTTCGACCGGCTGGCCGGCAGCGATGCGGCCGAGCAGGGGGAGCCGATCGTATCCCTTTTTGCTCGAACGGGCGGGGAGGATGTCGATGGAGCGGCTGCGGTTATGGGCACGCTGCAGCAGGCCTTTGTTCTGGAGATTCGTGACGTGTTTGTGCACAGTCGCCAGCGAACTGAGGCTCAGGCCATGGGCAATCTCCTCGTACGAGGGGGAGTAGCCATTCTTCTGGGTGAAGCCGGTGAGGAAGTCCATGACCTCTTTTTGCCGCCGCGTGATAGCCATGGCGTGATTGTAGCGAATAAAAAGCGAACTTTGTAAAAATGTTCGGCGAAGCTGTGAACTTTGGAGATTCCGGGGCGCAGAGGCTCGATTCCTGTTTTGGGACGCCCGACTTTAGAAACCCACGATTTGTATTGCGGTCACCACCCACCGAGCACGAAGGTAGAGAGGTTACGCAGGTGGGTTGTGGAGAAGTGGAAAAGTGGGCCGAAACTGGCTCGCAGGGTGGAGAAGACGATGCGGGTACTGATTGCGGAAGACGATGCTGCGCTGGGCCAGTTTTTACAGCGCGGGCTGGCGCTCGATGGGAATGAGACCGAGTGGGTAGGGGATGGCGAGGATGCGATCAGGCAGCTTGCGTCGCGACCGTTCGATCTTGTGATCCTCGATCTCGGGCTGCCGCGGCGCGATGGAACGGAGGTCCTGGTGGAGCTTCGGAGGCGTTGCCAGCGGACGGCGGTGCTCATTCTGACGGGGAGGAGCGACGTCGAGGAGAAGGTGAAGTGCCTGAACCTTGGTGCGGATGACTGCATGCTGAAGCCGTTCAGCTTCCACGAGCTGCGGGCGCGGTGCAGGGCGCTGCTGCGAAGGCGGGAGCAGTTCGCCGACCCTATCCTGCAGCACGCCGGCGTGGAGCTGAACCGGATGAGCCGCAAGGTGAGCCGTGATGGCCGGGGGGTCGATCTGACGGGGAAGGAGTTCTCGCTGCTGGAGTACCTGCTGGAGCGGAATGGGCAGTGCTGCTCGCGGGCGGAGCTGCTGCGCGAGGTCTGGAAGATGGCTCCGGACGCCGGAACGAACGTGGTGGATGTGTACATCAACTACCTGAGGAAGAAGCTTGGGACGTCGGATCTGCATCCTGCGGGCTTTGGGATGGCGACTGGGAGCTTTGTGATCGAGACGGTGCGGGGTGCGGGGTACATGGTGGGTGGCGCCGGGCAGAGGAAGCCTGTCCAGTCCGAGGTGCTGTTCGGGCAGATTACGCTGCCGATGATCGCTGCCGGGGGTAAAGCGTGAGGATCGTGGCGAGAAATCCTTCGAGGCCGGTGGACGGGCTGGCTGCGGTCACGGATGCGGTTCATGATCTCTGCCAGCCGCTGACCTCGCTGCTGTGCCGGCTGGAGGTTGAACCTCCGGACGAAGAGGGTGGGATCTGGATGAGTGCACGGATGCATGGGGACTGCCTTCGGGAGTGTCGGCGGATGGAGGCGGCGGTGGCCATGATCAGGGCGGCGGTGGCGCGGGCACAGGCAGGGCAGGGGAGGATTCGATGAATCAAGGCGCGATCGTACAGACGGCGGGTCCAGCGATGGGCCTGCGCGATGCAGGAAAACAGGGTCGGCCGGAGCTGCTGATCGGCCGGGAGTTCGGGGCGATCCGGACTGTTGTGATCGTGAGCGTCGACGGGGAGATACGGGGGCGGCTGCACCGTGCGCTGGCGGGTATGCGCTGGAATGTGCGGGAGGCCTGCGGCGGTGCACAGGCGATCGGCCTGCTCGAGACGTCACGATCGGAGGCGCTGCTGCTCGACAGCTGGCTGCCGGACCTGGAGGTGGGCGAGTTTGCCGGGCAGCTTCAGCTGCTCTACCCGGCGATGGACCTGGTGCGTATCGATGGTGGGACGGAGAGCGGAGGGGCGCGCAGTCCGCGGCGGAACGAGCTGCTGCACGCCCTTCGGGAGGCGCAGGACGGAGCGCCTACGGTGACGCGCGGAGAGGAGGTCGAGCGAGCAGTCGTCGTGGCTCCGACCCAGGTAGAGGCGCGGGATGAGGTGTTTCTGGCGGGGATGGTTGGGCGGAGCGAGCCGATGCGGGAGCTGTCCGCGCTGATCCGGCTGGTGGCGCCGCGATCGGCGACGGTGCTGATCGAAGGCGAGACCGGCACGGGCAAGGAGGTCGTTGCGAAGGCGCTGCACCGGCTCAGCGCGCGTTCTGCCAAGAGCTTTACGGTGTTGAACTGCGCGGCGATTCCAGAGACGCTGCTGGAGGCTGAGCTCTTCGGTCATGCGCGGGGTGCGTTCACCGGGGCGGTACAGTCGCGCGTGGGCAGGATCGAAGCGGCCGACGGCGGGACGCTGTTCCTCGACGAGATCGGGGAGATGCCGCTGGCGCTGCAGTCGAAGATGCTGCGATTTCTAGAGTGTGGCGAGTTGCAGCGGGTTGGAGATAACGAGCTGACCCGGGTCAACGTTCGCGTGATCGCGGCGACGCATCAGCCGCTGGAGCAGCGGGCTGAAGAAGGTCTGTTTCGGCTCGATCTGTACCACCGGCTGGCGGTGTTTCCGGTGGAGGTACCGGCGCTACGGGAGCGGATGGACGATCTGCCGCTGCTGGTGGAGTACTTC
>CAZZZQ010000196.1:0-6620 GCA_964658405.1 uncultured Sphingomonas sp. | reverse complement strand
GCTCATTAATGTCGCGGGATCGCCCCTCTATCAATGAGAGACAGATGAATTCGAGGAATTTGGTAAGTCGAGGGGATTTCTGAAATGTCCGGGACGCCAAGACCAGGCGCAGCAACTCGACACGGTCATCCACGCGACCCGGTGAGCCGCCGCTTGGACTAACCTCGTCTTCGAAGTGGGAGGTCGTATCTATAGTGGAGTCCTGCCGGACTTCTCTGCAGTCGCCGGTAAGACTCATCATCTACAGCATCGCCAGCGAGGTCAAGCAACAGAAGTACTGCGGCCAGGCAGGCCGAATAACATCGTTATCCGGCCTGAATCTCACCAGGAAGAAACTAGCTCTGTGCGGCGCCCTTCAACTCTGTCGCCAGGGAGCCGAGGGGATTGGTCACAGCCTTCTGAGCAATGGTGCCGAGCGACTCGCCGCGGCGGTACATCAGGTAAGCGGCCACCACTCCTGAAGCAATTGTTCCGTATAAAAAGAGCTTTCTCATCGTCCATCCTCCGCGCATGCACTAGAAAATGCATGCTTCTCTGGCTAGGATGCAGATCGCGGTCGAATCTCCGGGCACTCCCGCGAAAAATCGTCAGGTCCCGGGCTGCAGGTACGGCGCCTGCTCGATCAGCTTCCGCTCCTCGCTCCGCGGATCATCCTTGAGGGTGGTCTGGGCGTCCCAGCACAGGGTTGGCCGCCGGGTCAGGTCGAAGCGGGGCCACTTTGGAATCGCTGCATTATTCGGATCGCCCGTGCCAGCGAACGCAATGAAGGTGTCGGCCATCTGGTCGGCGAGCAGCTGCGCCCCGTGGCCCATCCCTCCGGTCATCGGCGCGGCGAGCTGCAGGTTGTCGAAGGCAAATGGGATATCCATGGTGTGCGGTGCACCCCACTTGCCACCGTCAACCGGGCTCTTCCAGTCAAACTCGTAGACCCACGTCGGTCCCGCCTGCGCCGCACGCCGCTCGCTCTCGATCACTAGCCCATGCCAGCTCCGGAAGGCCGTCGTCACCGCGAAGAAGACATCCGCCGCCGAGTAAGCCGGATACCACTGGCGATAGAGCGCCACGATATCCTCCGTCTTCAACGTTCCCATGAACTGGCGATAACGCTCGAGCCTGGCCGGCAGATCCTCCCACGTCAGTGAAAATAGGGACGCGTCGGTCGCGCCGATCAGCAGCCGCGTCTCGTCGTGCATGTTGCCCATCATCATAGGGACCTTCGCCGACATCAGGGGAGCCTCAGGGGAGAAGGGATCACGCGGCAGCACATGCCCGTCATGCACCGGGCCAAAGTACTTGCCTGCCTTGATTGCAGCAACCAGCTTCTCCATCGGGACCTTCGCTGGATCTTTGATATCGCTCAAAGTAGCCTGCGTCAGCCCAAGCGCCGCAACCACTGCCTTTGCGGTCGCCGTCGCATGCGCTGGAATCGTCGCCGTGATCTGCTGGCCGCTCATCGTCGCAACCCGCTGGAACAGCCCCTTGGCCCGCGGCATCGCCATCAGCGTCGCGCACTTGGCTCCGCCGCCGCTCTGGCCGAAGATCAGGACGCGCTTCGGATCACCGCCAAACTCCGCGATATTGTCCCGCACCCATTCGAGCGCCAGCACCAGGTCAAGCTGCCCCACGTTGCCGCTGTCCGCAAACTCCGGCCCGCCGAGATGTTCCAGATACAGATAGCCAAAGAGATTCAGCCGATGATTCAGCGTCACGACCACGACGTCTCCGCGCTTGACCAACCGCACGCCGTCGTACACCGGCCCGTTGCTGGAGCTGCTGGAGTACGCACCCCCATGTATATAGACCATGACCGGACGTTTCTTGTGGTCGCGGACCCCGGCGGTCCATACATTCAGGTGCAGGCAGTCCTCACTGTTGACCGGGCTGATCTCATCCAGCGGCGAAAAAGCGCTCCGCCCATTGCGTGCGTGCAGTGGCTGCGGGGCCTGGGGGCCAAAGGCGACCGTATCCCGAATGTCTGTCCACGGAACGGGCCGCACCGGGGGCTGAAACCGCCGCTTCGAGGTGTCGTCACCGTACGGAATCCCCTTGAAGACGAGAACACCTTCGTCGACAAATCCGCGGACCTGGCCTGAATTTGTAGCAGCGACCGGCGCGGCGATCTCTTGCGCCTCGCACGGCGAGACACCGACAGCCGCCCCGGCTGCCAGTAAAGCCGTGTTTTTCACCATCTCGCGCCTGGAAAGCATCGATGCCACCGTTCTTCTACACTGCAACCTTAATAGGAACGGCCCGGCTGCGCAAAAAAGTCATCGATGTCACTGCAAATCGGACCCCCAATGATGCTCCGTAACACCGTGAAATAATGTGAGGTACAGCCCTACGGCTGGCGGGAGAGATATCCATGGCATCGATAGCCAACACCCATCCGCTGCACACCGGCATTGGCGATTTCGTCGCCGGCCTCAAAGAGCTTGAGCGCGATCTGATCACCAAGGACAAGATTGCCGCCTACATGGCCGCCATGCCGCTCCGCGCCGAGGCTCTGAACAACTATGTCTGGTGGCGCGACAGCCTCTACACACGAAATCTGATCTATCGCGACGACCTCTTCGAGGTGATGACCATCTGCTGGTCGCCCGGCCAGAAGACGGCCATCCACACCCACAACGGCCAGCTCGGCTGGATGACGGTCGCCCAGGGTGAGGTCACGACCCATGAGTTCAGCCATACCAGCTGCAACACACCCGAGAACCAGAACGTCGTCAACATCGACTGCCTCGGCGGAGCGACCGAGCTTCAGATCGACCGCGTCGGATCGCTCACCTGCTCCGAGGGCACCGGCATGGTCACGGTCGATAAGCTCCAGACCATCCACCAGATCGAGAACGCCGGCAAGACCGGCTGCATCAGCCTGCACGTCTATTCCAAGCCCTTCGACTCCTGCATCGCCTTCGATCTGGACCGTCAGCGCTGTTATCGACGCCAGTTGAGCTATTTTTCGAAGGACGGCGCACAGATTCAGGCCTAATGTAATCAATAGGTTTGGAGCGGTGCGGGAGTGCGGCTATACTCAAATTTCCTTCATGCAAACTGCTCATGCAAAACAACTCGATCTCGCGGCTCTGAAAAACTATCAGCTGGACCACGCCTACGACGAGATGTTTTCCGGTCCGGGTGAGCTGCACGAGCACTATGGTCCCCTGCTCGAACACTTCACGTCGCTCCCGGGCGATGAGCTCCAGCGCCGCAAGCAGGCCGCCGACCTCAGCTTTCTGAACCAGGGCATCACCTTCACCGTCTACGGACGCAACGAAGGCACCGAGCGGATCTTCCCCTACGACCTTCTGCCGCGCATCATCACAGCCGCGGAGTGGGAGAAGGTCGAACGCGGCCTGACCCAGCGCATCACCGCCCTTAACCTGTTCCTGAAGGACATCTACAACGAGGGGCGGATCCTCGCCGACGGAATCGTTCCGCGCGATGTCGTCTACTCCTGCAAGCAGTTCCGCCGCCAGATGGTCGGCCTGCAGGTCCCGCGCAACGTCTATATAGCGGTCTGCGGAACGGACCTCATCCGCCTCGAAAATGGCGAGTTCGTCGTCCTCGAAGACAATCTCCGCGTCCCCAGCGGCGTCAGCTACATGCTGACCAACCGCCGCGTCATGAAGCGGATCTTTCCGCACCTCTTCCGCAGCTACAAGGTTCGCCCGATCGAGCAGTACACGCAGCTCCTGCTTGGCACCCTGCGCTCGCTCGCCCCTGAAGGCCGCCCCGAGCCGAACATCGTTCTGCTCTCCCCCGGCGTCTTCAACTCTGCCTACTTCGAGCACGCCTACCTGGCCCGCCAGATGGGAATCGAGCTGGTTGAAGGCCGCGATCTCGTCACTCACGACAACGTCGTCTATATGCGGACCACCAGCGGGCTTCGCCGGGTCGACGTCATCTACCGGCGTGTCGACGACGACTTTATCGATCCGCTCTCCTTCCGCGGCGATTCGATCCTCGGCGTTGCCGGCCTCTTCAACGCCTATCGAGCCGGAAATGTCACCTTGGCGAACGCCTTCGGCACCGGTGTGGCCGATGACAAGGCACTCTACGCCTACGTTCCCGACATCATCCGCTACTACCTGACCGAAGAGCCGATCCTCCAGAATGTGGAGACCTTCCTCCTGACCCGCCCCAAAGAACGCCAGCACGTCCTTGCGAATCTGGACAAGCTGGTTGTGAAGGCGGTCGGCGAGAGCGGCGGCTACGGCATGCTGATCGGACCGCAGTCCACCGCCGCCGAGCGCGAGGACTTCGCCCGCAAGATCGAGGCTGACCCGCGAAACTACATCGCCCAGCCCACCATTTCGTTCTCCCGCGCCCCCTGCCTGATCGGCGATGAACTCGAGCCGCGCCACGTCGACCTGCGGCCCTATGTTCTTTACGGCGACAAGGTCACGATCGTGCCCGGCGGCCTGACTCGTGTCGCACTCAAGCGCGGATCGCTCGTCGTGAACTCGTCCCAGGGCGGCGGCAGCAAGGACACCTGGGTCCTGAGCCAGTAGAAAAGGAAACTCCCATGCTTTCTCGTGTAGCCGATAGTTTGTACTGGATGAGCCGCTACCTGGAGCGGGCAGAGCACAACACGCGCCTGCTCGAGGTGAATCTGAACCTCATGCTGGACGAGAGTGCAAGCAACGCCGACCGCCGCTGGCAGCGCGTTCTGCAGGCGCTCGGAAAGCCCAAGGGAGTCGAGTGGAACGGCGACCCGTACGCCCTGACCCGCTCGCTGACCTTTGATACGGAGATCAAGAACTCGATCCTCTCCTGCATCATCTCGGCCCGGGAGAACTCCCGCCACGTGCGTGAGCAGATCTCGACCGAGCAGTGGCACCGCCTGAACCGGCTCTACCTCCAGGTCACGCGGCCGGACCTCCCGACCGATGCACCGATGGGTGGAAGCGATCAACCAACCGAGTTTCTCCAGCAGGTCATGGAGGCAGTGCACCAGTTTCAGGGCGTGACCGACTCGACCATGAGCCACGGCGAAGGCTGGCAGTTCATCCAGGTAGGACGCTATATCGAGCGCGCCTCGGCGACCGCCATCCTGCTTGAGGCGTACCACGAAGAGCTCTGGAGCCAGCCCGACCGCATTCCCGAGGCCAACGAATATCTCGGCTGGATGGGTCTCCTCCGCTCGGCGACCGCCTTCGAGGCCTATTGCAAGGTCTACACCGCAGACCTGACCCCGGAGCAGATTCTTGAGTTCCTTCTGCTCGACCCCGAGTTCCCGCACTCGCTGCGCTTCTCAATCGACAGCCTGCAGCACGCGCTCGAAGCGATCCACGGCGAGGCTGGCAAGAGTCGTGCCGAACCGCTGCGCCGTTTGGCCGGGCGGCTCCAGGCGTCGCTCAGCTACAGCAGCGTGGACGAGATCCTGAACGGTGATCTGGTCGCCTACCTCCGCGGAATCCAGTCCCAGTGCCGCGAGATCCACAATATGATCTACGAGCTCTATGTCGACTACTCCATCCAGGCCGCACTCGCGGGCTAAGAACAGCTTTTAGCTTCTAGCTAAAAGCTGCCTCACCAAAGGAGCTGCATGTACTATTCGATCCGGCATCTGACGAAATTCCTCTACAGCAACCCGGTGAGCGAGAGCATGATGGAGACCCGCATGCATCCGCGGAGCGACCAGAATCAGCGCTGCCTGACCTTTCATCTCTCGGTGAGCCCCCGCTGCCGCGTCTTCAGCTATCGGGACCACCTCGCCAACCAGGTCCATCACTTCGACATCCCCGGCCAGCATGGCCAGCTCGTCATCGTGGCCGAGTCGCTGGTCGATATGCAGCCTTCGATCGACATTCCATCGTTCCTCGCGCCCGATGCCTGGGCCGAGCTCGACGCCATGGTGGCGCAGGGTGACTACTGGGAGATGCTGTTTCCGAGCGAGTTTGCCAAGCCTACGAAGATGCTCGACGAACTGGCCGAGCGTTTCGACGTCCGCCGCCGTGACGACCCGCTCATGGTCCTGCACCAGCTTAACCAGCAGATCTTCGACTACTTCGACTACAAGCCGCAGTCGACCAAGGTTGATTCGCCGATCGACGTCGCGCTGAGTAGCCGGAAGGGTGTCTGCCAGGATTTCGCGCACATCATGATCACGCTGGTCCGCTCGAAGCTGAATATTCCCTGTCGCTACGTCAGCGGCTACCTTTATCACGGCGACGCCCACAAGGATCGTTCGGTCAACTCGGCGACGCATGCATGGATCGAGGCGCTGGTCCCCCAGCTCGGCTGGGTCGGCTTCGATCCGACAAACCTGCTCGTCGCGGGCGATCGGCACATCCGCACCGCCATCGGCCGGGACTACGACGACGTTCCGCCGACGCATGGAATGTTTCGTGGACGCGCAAGCAGCGATCTGACGGTTGCCGTCCGCGTGACCCCGAGCGAAGGAACGCCGTCACTCGATCAGGAGCTGCCGATCCCCGAGGACTGGTCCACGCTGGTCGAGAAGGCCACGCAGCTCCCCGAGCAGCCGCCACCGCCCACACGGCTTCAGCAACAGATGGCCCAGCAGCAGCAGCAACAGCAGTAAGCTCTTCCAAAAAAGCTCAACCTCCTCAGAGGTTGAGCTTTTTGAAGATGCTCTCCGGAATATTGCGGATCAC
>CAZZZQ010000195.1:0-6620 GCA_964658405.1 uncultured Sphingomonas sp. | reverse complement strand
GACGTCGACGGCGGCGATGGCGGTCATGGTGACGGGGCCGCGACGCCAGTAGGCTCCGCGATAGTTGGAGCGCACGCCTTGCTGCCACATCGACGAGAGGAAGACCTTCAGGTTGTAGAGCAGGGGGAGCTCAGGAGGCTGCTGCGTAGGCCGTGGCTGCCAGGATTCGATCGACCTGAGAGCTCGTCCGAAGTAGGCGTCAGGGGTATAGAGGCCGTTCAACAGGGTGCTCAATCCACGCAGCAGCGTCGGCAGGGGGAGTACCGTGCGAAAGTTCGGCGGGCTGAAGTTTGTGGTCGCAGTACTGTCTTCGATGAGCCGCCCTTCGCGCTTCATGCGATCGAAGAGTGCGGTCGTCGGCGGGGCCTGCAGGACGCCGGCCATGGCCCATGTGATCGCCGTCTTATCGATGAACTGAAGCTGCCGCTCAAAGATCGTCTCGTCATCCGAGTCGAAGCCGACGATAAATCCTGCCAGGACCCAGAGCCCGCTCTCGCGAATCTTGTTGACCTGCGTCACAAGGTCGCCGCGAAGGTTTTGAAACTTGGACGATCCCTTCAAGGCCTCCGCCGAGGGGGTCTCAATTCCGAGGAAGACATACATGAAGTTTGCTTCGACCATGGCGGCGAGCAGCTCAGGCTTGTCTGCGAGATCGATTGAAGCCTCTGTATAGAAGGAGATAATCCTCTTCGTGCGCTCCTGCCACGCGGTCAGCTCATGAGCAAGCTGCAATGCCAGCTTGTGATTTCCGATGAAGTTGTCGTCCACGATGAAGACTTCGTTCCGCCAGCCGAGGTCGCGCAGCGCATCGAGTTCGGCGATCAGCTTCGCCGGGGGCTTTGCCCGGGGACGCCTGCCGTAGATGGTGATAATGTCGCAAAACTCGCATTGAAACGGGCAGCCGCGTGAGAACTGCACCGACATCGAGGTGTACTTGTTCAGCTGGAGCAGGTCGAAGCGCGGCAGAGGGCTGGTCGACATGTCGGGCTTTTCGATGATGCGGTAGAGGGCCTGCGCTGTTCCGTTCTCAAGGCTCAGAGCGATGTCAGCAAAGGCCTCCTCCGCTTCACCCACCAGCACGTGGTCTGCCTGTGTCAGCAGAAACTCAGGCTCACTGCTCGCCCAGGGGCCACCGATGAACGTCCTGCGTCCAAGGAGGCGGGCACGACTCAGCGAATCGAGGGCGTCGATCCGCTGTGCCTGCATGGAGCTGACCATCACCAGGTCGGCCCAGAGGAGATCCTCATCCGTAAGCTCCTGAAAGGAGAGGTCGAGCAGGCGGATCGTCCAGGAAGGAGGGCAGAGAGCAGCGACCGTGATCAGGCCGAGCGGTGGCATCACCGACTTCTCGGGAACCATCTCAAGTACACCTTCAAACCCCCAGAACGAAGGGGGAAAGCGCGGCCAGAGCATCAGAGCCTTGAGGTGCGGGCCCAGTGGGGGAAACAGTGTGGAATCCTGCGGACCTGCCAGCGAAATCTGCTGGAGCTGATTTGTCTCCGAGACGAGCATGCGTGGATCCCCGATAGAACGTAGCTTCACCGGACTACCGTCAGCCGGGCTGAGTGCAACTCAACGGCAACAAGAATATCCTCGTACGTTTGCAGCAGCGGATAGAAGGCCTGAGTTCAACCTGGAGTCGATCTCACTCGAAGCTACTACAACACCACCGGTTTCATCGTTTATTTGGACACCGGCGGCCAAAATACTTCGCGACCTTGTAAGACGCTCCGCGAATTTACAACGCAGCAGAGCCCTTACTTGAAGAGTCCGGGGATGTAGAGCCGTCCAGCGCCAGAAGAGTTTTCAGGAATGCGCCATCTACATCGGCCAGATCACCGAACAGGTCCTGTTGGACCTTGACGACAATCGGCAGAGCCTTTCGAAGGACGGAGACCCCTTCCACAGTTACGCTAAGGTCCTTTGATCGAACGTCCGAAGCGCTCCTGGTCCGGGAGATCATGCCCTTTTGCTCCAACACCTTCAGCATCAGGGAGACCTGCATCGGATGCATGTCGCCGTGCTTTGAGACCTGAGACTGGGTGACCGGTTCGCCAGACCTTCCAATCCAGGCGGTCAGCGCAAGAGTCATGAACTGGAGGTGCGTCAGATCAAGGGGGGTAAGCGCTCGATCCACCTCTCGCATGTATCGATGGACGAGCCGCCACAGCACGAATCCGACTGCCTTCTCCGGAGCGCCCAGCGAAACCGTTTCAAAGACCTTTTTGATGGCTCCGGAGTTCTTTCGCATGTCTCTATTCTGCCTCAAGCGACGGACGCCTCTCTACGCTGCCGACGATGGCGGGATGCAGGTCTCACGGCTCAGAGAATCGTTGAAAGGCTGGCATCCCAAACTCGTGTTGCATCGGTCTATAAAGATCAAGGTGCAGCAACAGGTTGCTGATCATTTGCCTGGGTGGAGGACTTTGAACTCTGCCCGTCAGAACGCATGAAACCCAGTACACTGATCTAGATTTTTAAGGTGCTGTTTCGCATGGCTGGACTTCCAAGAATGAGTGACGTGGCACGGCTTGCCGGCGTCAGCACGATGACCATCTCCCGCGTGCTCAACGACAATCCCAATGTTACGGCTGCGATGCGCAAGCGGGTAATGGCTGCGATCGAAGAGCTCCGTTACCAGCCCAACGAACTCGCTCGATCCCTTCGAGAGCAGCGCTCACGCCAGATCGGAATCATCGTTCCAAACCTGTTTGATCCCTTCTTTGCCACCTGTGCTCACGTCATCAGCTCAGAGGCGAAGAAGCACTCCTATTCGGTCATCCTCTCAACCTCCGACGAGAATCCAAAGATCGAGCATGCTGAGGCCAGCCGCATGTTGCGGAGGAATGTTGACGGCCTTATACTCTTTCCGTCTCACGTCCCCCCGGGAGCATGCCCGCTGCTCGGTGATGAATTCGGGCGCCTGCCGATCGTTTCCGTTGACCGGCCGATCGAGGGTGTTCGCTTCGATAGCGTCCTCGTCGAGAACTCCGCTGGCGCGTACCAGGGAACTGAACATCTGATCCTGCTCGGCCATCGAAAGATCGCGTATCTCGGCTTGGGGGATGAGCTGTACACGATGAACCAACGTCACGCAGGCTACCTCTCGGCGATGAAAGATTATGGTCTGAAGCCGCAAAGTGTTCTCGTGTCCGATAAGCGCGAGGACACGCAGATCGCTGTGACAGAGTTGATGGCCAGGAAGAAACCCCCGACCGCCCTCTTCTGCGCCAACAACCTGGTGACGAGGCATACGCTGCAAGGATTGCAGACCCTCGGGCTGAGTGAGCCGGAGTCTGTCGCGCTGGTTGGATTTGACGACTTCGAAACAGCGGACCTGATCAAGCCCGGCATCACAGTCGTCAGGCAGCCGGTGGAGTTGCTCGGCTGGACCGCGGCCGCGATGCTCTTCGAACGACTGAAGCAGGGGCGTGGATCGAAGAAGGTCGATCGACGAGTCCTGCCGGTGGAGTTAGTCGTGCGCGGATCGTGCGGAGCCTCGAACTAACGAAGCGTTCCTCTTAACACGCAGTGCAGCTCGTCCACAGGTGGATCATCTTTCGTAAAGAATGATAGGAAGATTATCGTTCCCTGAACGAATCATTGCAGATGGATTTCGGAGAGACTCATCTATAGATGCTGAATAAACGAGCACCCATTGGATTTGCGCTTCCACCTTCAGGTCTTCACTCTTTGTATCTACGTGGATAGACTTTATTGCAGCGGGTACTTCGGGAGATATAACTTGGCTTACACTCGAACCGTTTCGCTTTTGATGGCCGCTCTCCTGTTGGGCGTCAGAGGAACCACCATTCTCGCCGCTGCAGGGTTACCCGATGAGAAGCCTGAGGCGATCGCACTGCGCCGGTCCGCAAGTCTAAATCGAGGCGTTAATCTTGCAGGGTGGTATGGCGGCTGGGGAAATTATTCCGCAGACCATCTTGCGACTTACATCACCGTTGCAGACCTGAACTTTATTCACAGCGTCGGCTTGCAGTATGTACGCCTGTGTGTCGATCCGATCCAGTTTACGGAGGGTGGCTTTGACTCACCCGCATCAACGGCGGCGCTGGCTCGACTGGACCACTCCATCGCCGACATCCTCGCGGCCGGGCTCAAGTTGTCGATCACGGTCTTTCCAACCTCCGCCTATAAACAGACTCTTCTCACAGAGCCGGGCGAGAAAAGCTATCTTGCCTTGTGGAAGTTCCTGGCGAAGCACTACCAATCGCAGGATCCCGAGTCCGTCTTCTTCGACCTGATGAACGAGCCTGAACTGAAAGACCTGGCAAGATGGGAGAAGGTCCAGGAGGATGTTGTTCGCCGGATCCGAACGGTCGACAAGGCCCACACGATCATCGCGACCGGTTCGATGTACGCATCCATCGACGACCTTGTAAAACTGACGCCGGTACATGATCGAAACGTCATCTACACCTTCCACTTTTATGAACCGTTCCCCTTTACACACCAGGGTGCGACATGGAGTACCCCCGCACTCGTCTCACTCCATGACGTTCCTTATCCGGTAGCGCCTGAGATCATTGGCCCGATGGTGGCAAATGCGTCTAACCCGGAGGCCGCTGGAATGCTGGCAGCCTATGGAAGGGAACGATGGGACGAGACGGTCATCCTGAGACGCATCAAGCTTGCGAGAGCCTGGGCGGACCAGCAGCACGTCCCGGTGATCGCGAATGAGTTTGGCGCCTTTCGCGACACTATCCCGGTCCCGCAGCGGGCACTCTATCTCGGGGATGTGCGACGCGCCCTTGAGTCGCAGCGTATTCCCTGGGCGGAGTGGGACTACCGCGCCAACTTCGGCATCGTGGTAAAGCGGCCGGATGGCGTAATTGAAACTGACCGGCCCATTCTTGCGGCGCTTGGGCTTTCTGTTCCTGCGGAGCCGGTAGAGACGCCTGCGGACGCACCACCAGTGCCGCCTCGTTGATACCCCTTCAACCTCAATCTCTGCTCGCACGAGAACCGGCCATCCGCGGGTGAGCAGATGGCCGGAGGAGGGAACAGGAGTTACTTGACGACGAGTGAGAAGCTTTGGGTAAGCGTGACATTGCCGACCCGGAGAATGCCGCCCGAGCCGGTGGCCGTCGTTGCTGTTGGAATGGAATAGGTGAGCGAATTAGCGGGCAGGCGCGTCGCAGCAGGACCTGAAGCGGTCGATGCTGTGGTTGACGTTACCGTGAATTGGCCATTGAAGGCAGCGGGCGTTACCCCCTGTATGAAGACCGGGCGTCCGACGGCGATGCCAGGATCAGAGGCTGAAGTGACTGTTACGGTGGTACCGGTCGAAGCGATGGAGCTGATTGAGGTCAGGACGGCGGGTTGGCCGTTGCTGGACAAGGCAACGCTGGTCGCGTTGAGCGTCATCGCGTAGGTGCCGGCAGGGGTGGGATAGTCAGAACTTGCCCCCAAAGGATTAAGGACGCCGCTCCCGCAACCCGAGATCGAGGCGGCGCTCAAGGCGACGAAGAAGGTAAGCAGGCCGCCCAGCAGCGTTGTACGGCGGCTGCGATTACGGAAGCCTGCCAGAAACAAAGCCCCTGCGGTAAGCAGTCCGAGAAGGCCGACCGACGCCGCACTCTTGATGTTGTTCGGATCCTGGTCGACGCGAACCTCCATTTGCGTGGTGAGTGGCGGAATCACCGATCCAACCTGGGTCAGCGTGAGCAGCCCCGGACGGAAGACGCAGTATGCGTTGGCCGGCAGCCCACTGCAGGTTAGAGCGACTCCTCCCTGGAAGCCCGAGTAAGAGGTAATGTTGAGGTTGGCAATCCCATATTGCGTAGCGGAAGCGGTCAGGTTCTTAGTGTCTGCGGTGATGGTGTAACTCGGGTAGACGATCGTGAGGGTCTGGGCAGCGGTCGTAAAGCCTGAATAGTTTCCGTTACCGGCATACACAGCCTGTACCTGATAGATTTCGGCGGGAAGCATGCCAGCGAACGCGGCGGTGTAGACACCCGTCGTCGACTGAGAGATGCTTCCGGTACCAATCACTGTGGATCCGCTCACAAAGTTGACGAGCCCGGTGAGCGTGCCGGCTATCGAAGGTGTGATCACCACCGAGTAGGAGACGGAGCTCGTTGGAGCGGCGCTGAGCGGCGCGGTAGCATCACCGAGGATGCTGAGAACGGCCGTGGTAGCGGCTGGAGCCACTGCGAACGTATACGGCGCAGAGGTGCCGGATGCGAAGACAGGATCACCCTGGTAGGTCGCGGTGACGGAATGCGACGATCCGCCGACGAGTCCGGTCAATGAATAGGTGGCGGCCCCGTTCACGATGGCGACTGGCTTTGTGTTTGAGCCGTCGACGTTGAAGACGACGTTTCCGGTAGGAGTGCCCGTTGCCGTGGCTGAGATCGACGCGGTCAGTACAACAGGAACACCGTAGGAGACCGTGCCGGTGGGCGACGTTTTGGTCAGTGTGACGTTGACCGCAACAAGCTGGACACCACTCCCTGTGAGCAGGAGGCTTGGTGCGGATGCATTGATGGCCGACGTGTTGAAGAGAACGGTATACGGCTTAATGCCGGTCGAGGTCGGAGCAAAGACGGAGCTGAGAGTGCAGTCGAAGCCGCTGGCTAGAATGCCGCTGGTGCAGGACC
>CAZZZQ010000194.1:868-6651 GCA_964658405.1 uncultured Sphingomonas sp. | reverse complement strand
TGTGGCGCGATCGTCTGATAAGGCGGCGGTACAGGGGAAGGCGTTGCCGAAGGTGCCTGGGCGCGGGCTGCGATGGTGATCAGGCTTGCGAGGACGAAACCGAGGCGCTTTATCAGGGACGTTCTCCTAGACCGTTTTGACGGAGGCCGGTGCGGGTTCGCTCTCCGTAATCTGTTGAATCTCCACGTTCTCATGCTTGATGTCGAGGCGCAGCCGGTTGAACAGGCTCATGTAGAAGTTTGCCACCCACACAAGGGCGAACCAGGCGATCAGGTAGCCACGCCAGCCCTCGTAGAGCATCTGGAAGCGGGTGATGATCAGGAAGAACGCGGTGACGTAGTGGCTGAAGCAATACTCGCAGGTAAAGAGGTAGAAGAACTTGCGGGCGGGGAGCGGTTTGCAGTTCTGGCTCTTGTTTTTGCACCATTCACGCGGCTCGCGAAAGACCTCTTCGTGGGTGACGGTCCACGAGGCACAGGCAATGGGGAGGGCGAGCAGGAGCAGGTAGGCAAACTGGCGCTCAAGAGTCATCAGCATGGGAGAAGGTCCTCTTCGCAGGCGTTCCGTTCACGATTGGATGCGCACCAAAGGTTTAGGATGACTTCATGGACTGGAAGAGCAAACGCATCCGAACAATCCTCGAGGCGGCCCTGGCCGAAGATAAGGCAGCGAACGACGTCACCACCGCACTGACCGTCTCTCCGACGCTGCGGGCAACGGGAACGATCGTCGCAAAACAGCCATGTGTTATCTCCGGTGTGGGCTGCATCCCGGTGTTTCTGGAGATCTTT
This sequence comes from uncultured Sphingomonas sp., assembly GCA_964658405.1. Lineage (GTDB taxonomy): Bacteria > Acidobacteriota > Terriglobia > Terriglobales > Acidobacteriaceae > Edaphobacter. The sequence continues at coordinate 5,860 of CAZZZQ010000194.1, read as the reverse complement.
GCCAAGATGAGCGGCACGCCAGGGCGGTTTGAAGTCATCAGCCACCCGGAGATCTTCGACGGCGTCAAGGTGAAGAAGGGGCAGACCATCGCCGTGATCCGCTACAAGGCCGGGGCGCTGCTCTCCTGCGAGCGGGTGATCCTGAACCTGATGCAGCGGATGAGCGGTATCTCGACGCTGACCAGCGAGTTCGTCAAGCAGGTCGCAGGGACAAACACCAGGATCCTCGACACACGAAAGACGATTCCCGGCCTCCGTGCGCTGGATAAGTACGCCGTAAGCTGCGGCGGCGGCGTCAACCACCGCCTCGATCTGCAGGACGGCATCATGATCAAGAACAACCACATCTCGCTTGGTGGCGGGCTGCCGGCTGCGCTCGAAAACGCGCTGAAGAATCGTCGCAAGGGCCAGATCGTCCAGGTTGAGGTGCGCAGCCCCGAAGAGTTGCAGCAGGCGATCGATGGCGGCGCTGAGTCGATTCTGCTGGACAACATGACGCCTGCGGCGGTGAAGCGGTCGGTCAAGCTGATCCGGGCGGCGCTGCCAAACGTTCCCATCGAGGCGTCGGGGAACATGAATCTGAAGACGGTGCGGGACTATGCGCTGACCGGTGTGGACTTTGTCTCGGTTGGAGCCCTGACCCACTCGGCCGTGGCGGTTGACCTGAGCATGAGGATCGCAGCCGATGCCTCCTAGCGTCGCGTTGGATGCACCGTTCGATGGAGCAGCGGTCGAGGCCGCTGTGGCGGGGACATCCTTCGCCGGAACCGTGCAGCACTTTACCTCGGTCGGATCGACCAATACCCTTGCCCTTGATGCCGCGCGGGACGGCGCGGCCAGCGGGGTGTGGATTGCGGATGAGCAGACGGCCGGCCGCGGACGGGGTGGGCATACGTGGCACTCGGCAGCCGGCGATGGGCTCTACGTCAGCATTTTGGTGCGGCCCGCTGCGAAGCTTGCCCATGCACTCTGGCTGTCGCTTGCGACCGGGCTGGCGGTGCAGGCGGCGATCAGTGAGACCTGTGGGATCGTCCCCGATATCCGCTGGCCGAACGATCTTCTGCTGAACGGAAGGAAATGCGGCGGGATCCTTGTCGAGAGCGCCATCGAGGCCCAGGGCGGCCAGCCGGGGATGCTGAAGTATGCGGTCATCGGGATCGGGATCAACGTGAACCACGCGGAGTTTCCGGCGGAGCTGGCCGCACTGGCCACGTCGATACGGCGCGAGACCGGCGAGCCGTGGCGACGGGAGGGCCTGCTGGCGGCGCTGCTGCGGGCGCTCGACCGCGAGGTACGGCTGCTTGAAACGAAGAACGCAGACCTGCTGGAACGGTTCGCGGAGGCGTCCAGCTGGGTTCGCGGCAAGCGGGTCCAGGTGGGCGAAGGCGATGGCTATTCTGGCGTGACGTGCGGGCTGAACCCTGAAGGATTTCTGATGGTGGACGGCGACGACGGTGTCCGTCATACGGTGCTCTCTGGCGGCGTTCGCGCCCTATAACTGTAGGAGTAACGATGCTCTTGGCAATCGATGTCGGAAACTCGAATACTGTCTTCGGGCTGTACAAGCCTGGTGTCGGCTGTGCTGCTGCTGAGCTGCTCGCGGACTGGCGGATGACGACCCCCTCCGGCCAGACGACCGATGAGTTTGGCAGCACACTGCGTAACCTCTTCGCCCAGCGCGGGCTGGAGCTGAGCGTGGTCGACGGGATCGCCGTGTCGTCGGTGGTGCCGCCGCTGGACTGGATGCTGCGCCAGGTCTGCGAGCTCTACTTCAAGGTTAAGCCGCTGTTTATCGAACCCGGTGTGAAGACTGGCTTGCCGGTGCTGACTGATAATCCCTCCGAGGTTGGTGCCGATCGAATCGTCAACTGTGTGGCGGCGTTTGAGAGGTTCGGCGGGCCGACGATCGTCGTCGATATGGGGACGGCGACTACCTTCGATGTGATCTCGAAGAAGGGCGAATTTCTCGGCGGAGCGATTGCGCCGGGCCTGGGAATCTCTGCCGAGGCGCTCTTCTCGAAGGCCGCCCGGCTGCCGCGCATTGAGGTCAAACGGCCGGCGAAGGTGATCGGTACAGGCACGGTCGATAACATCCAGATCGGACTCTACTACGGCTATATCGGGCTGGTGGACGGGATCCTCGAGCGGATGATCGCGGAGATGGGGCCGGAGACGAAGACGGTCGCGACGGGTGGATTGGCGAAGCTGATCGCGGGCGGGTCAAAGTATCTGAAGACCGTCGATGACATGCTGACGCTGACCGGGCTGCGGATCGTCTACGAGCGGCAGCAGGAGCGAAACCGGAAGCGGGGAGCCTAGCGCAGTCGCGCGAGCATGCAGAATTATTTCAACTACTTTACCGAGATCGAGGAACGATTTCAGCAGCGGCGCGGCTCGCTCCTGATGCTCTCGACGCTGGACTGGGCCCTGATCGAGACATGGCGCGAGGCGGGGATTCCGCTTGAAGCGGTACTGCGCGGGATCGACACCGCCTTCGACAAGCATGATGCGAAGGCGCTGCGAGCCGGCGGCCGAGCACGTAAGGTCAACGGGCTGGCATGGTGCGCGCAGGCGGTGATGGAGGCGGTCGAGCAGGCGAATGAAGCCGCCATTGGCTCGTCGAAGCTGGACACTGAGAAGGATGCGCAGGAGAGCGGCTTCGAGATGGAGCGGATCGCGCGCTACCTCGAAGGCAACGCCGCGATGCTGCAGGCGGCGACGCTGCCCGCACCTGCAGATGCGACGGCGAGCGAGACGGCGGACCGGTTGAAGGCGCTTGCCGCGGGTGCAAGGCTGGCGCCGGAGACGTCGCTTGAGGAGTTGGACCGGACGCTCAGCGTGCTCGAGGAGCGGCTCTTCGGAGCGCTGATGACGGCTGCCGCTGAGGATGAACTGCTCGCGCTGAAGGAGCAGTCTGCGCGGGAGCTTGCGCCCTACAAGGGCAAGATGCAGGCGGTACAGATCAAGCAGGTGCAGCAGCAGTTCCTACAAAAACGAATGCTCGAATCCCGGAGGCTTCCACGCTTGAGCCTCTTCTACATGAGCCACGATTGAGGCGTACGCAATGAAGATTCAAATCGACAGCATGATCTACGGAGGCGCCGGCGTTGGAGCGGCTGCCGAAAGCGCAGCCCCTATCGCCATCCCCTTTACCCTGCCGGGCGAGGTTGTCGAGGCGAATGCTTCGGGGGAGTTGATCTCGGTGCTGCAGGCTTCGCCGGATCGCGTTGCGCCGCGCTGCCCGCATTTTGGACCGTGTGGCGGCTGCCAGTACCAGCATGCGAGCTACGACGCGCAGACGCAGATCAAGACCGGCATCCTTGAAGCGACGCTGCTGGAGGCGGGTCTTACTGCGCTGCCGGAGGTACAGATCCATACGGCGGAGCCATGGGAGTATCGCAATCGAATCCGCGTGCGAATCGGGATGGTCGATGGCGAGCTGCGCATCGGGTACAACCGGCGCGGATCGTACGAGATGCTGCCGATCCGCGAGTGTCCGATCTCGGCTCCGGTCCTGCTGCGGGCGGCGATGGCGGTGCTCTCTGTTGCGGGTGAGATCCCGACGTTTGCACGACATCTGGCTGAGGTAGAGCTGTTTACCAATGGCGATCAGTCACGGTTACAGATGACGGTATTCCTCCGGTCGGAAAAAGGAGCGGATCTTGCGAACTTCTGCACGAAGCTTCGCGCCGTTGTGCCGGAGCTGGCGGGCGCCGGCGTGATTGTGACCGGACCGACCGGCCGGCGGGAGCAGCCGGGCGCGCAGTGGGGTGCGGCGGGGCTGATGTACACCGCCGACGAGCGCGAGTACTGGGTGAGCCGCGGGAGCTTCTTCCAGGTCAACCGCTTCCTCGTCGATGAGCTGATGCACCTTGCAACGGCTAACCGCACTGGAACGCTGGCGTGGGATCTCTATGCAGGCGTTGGGCTTTTTTCGCGGGCGCTGGCGGAGAACTTCGCCGAGGTGATCGGGGTGGAGACGGTCGTCGGCGACCTGGCGGCGGTGCTGAAGGGTGAAGGCAGGCAGGCGGTCGGCGCGACGGCGGCGGACTTTCTACGCAACGCGGTGCTGCAGCGCGAGCGGCCCGACCTGGTTGTCATGGACCCGCCACGCGCCGGGGTGGGCGTTGAGGTCTCTGAGCTGCTCGGCCGCGTGAAGGCGCCGGAGATGGTCTATGTCTCCTGCGATCCGGTCACGCTGGCGCGCGATCTGCGGGCGATGGTAGACTCCGGCTACACCATCAAAGAGATTCACCTTGTAGACCTGTTCCCCCAGACCTTTCACATGGAGACGGTCGTAGTTTTGAACCGCTGACCGCGTGCCCTGCCGGACGCGACGTAGAGCAGGGATAGCGGAGACGATCGTAAGGCAGCTCTCGCGAGCGGAGCAGTACAACGCGAGCTATGGCCTGACGTGCGCGTGGAACGTCTGCGATTCTGGCGGACGCCCTTGCTGATGGCAGCGTTCTGCTTTGCGTGCGGCATCGTGCTGGCGAGGAGCTGGCACCCGATCGTCATGCTGGCGATCGCCTTTGGACTTCTCTCCGGGCTTGTTCTCTTCGGCCTGCGTGAAGGCGCGACTGCGTCGGTCGTTGCAGTCGCTGGACTCTGGGTGGTGGCTGGGCTCTGGTGCGCAGAGATTCAGCCCTCGCATGGCTCACAACAGGCGCTGCTCTCGTATGCGGATGGTCTCAGCCGAAGCGTTCATGGGCGCGTGCTTCGCGTGCGGGAGCTTGCGCCGGAGAGCATTGATGCGAATCGAGATGCCGACCGGACGCAGTGGGACGAGGATGAAGTTGCCGTGCGCTCGAAGGCGATTTCGATTGACCTCGCGGTAGATGAGATCGAAGAGGTCACGGCGGACCGTGCCTGGATGACTCCGGTGCGCGGTGGGGTTCGGGTGTCGGTCATTGGAGGCAGTCAGGCGTTTCGGTGCGGCGATTTCGTTGAAGCTCCGGTACGGCTCAAGACTCCGGAGCGATATCGCGATCC
>CAZZZQ010000194.1:0-858 GCA_964658405.1 uncultured Sphingomonas sp. | reverse complement strand
GTATGCGGACTACCTGCTCGACCAGGGAATAGGAGCGACGGCGAGCGTGAAGGCGGCTCGGATCGTGCGGCTGCAGCAGCACGTTTCGCCTTGGACTACAGGCCAGCTACGGTGCCGTATGTTTGAGATCCAGGGCTGGGCAGCGGGGAGGCTGATCCGGTTCGTTCGCTCCGCACCGAATCGGCTAGTCCCGACTGTGATGCGATTGGACGCCAACGATGCCGGGATGCTGAACGCCATGCTCTTTGGCGACCGCACGAGGCTGGATCACGAGCTTCGACTTGGCTTTGAACGGACGGGATCGTTCCATCTCTTCGTGGTCTCTGGAATGCATGTGGCGCTACTGGCGGGTGGGATCTTCTGGCTGACGCGCAGGCTGAAGATGCGGGAATGGTCTGGGACAGCCCTGACGCTGCTGCTGACAGCGACCTACGCGATGCTGACTGGATCTGGGGCGCCGGTCCAGCGGGCTTTCGCGATGACGGCGCTCTTCCTCGTGGCGCGGCTGCTCTCGCGAGAGCGCAGCGTCCTGAACGCGCTTGGAGCGGCAGCCCTGGGGGTGCTGGTCTACTCGCCGCGGAGCCTGTTTGAGGCGAGCTTCCAGATGACCTTCCTCGTCATCGTGGCCATCGCCGGAATCGCGGTTCCGCTTGGGGAGTGGAGCTTTTTGCCGTCGGCACGGGCGGCAGGGCGGATCGGTGATCGGTGGCTTGATGTCGGCATGGTGCCCCGGCGGGCGCAGCTTCGCGTGATGCTGCGGGAGTGGGGGAACGCCTTTGCCGTGATTCTTGGCGCGCGCACCCAAACGCTCCCGGCCACGGCGCTTCGCACGAGCCTCTGGATCGTTGAACTGGCGCT
>CAZZZQ010000193.1:0-6684 GCA_964658405.1 uncultured Sphingomonas sp. | reverse complement strand
TAAAGACTTGAACAAGAATCAGCACGCACGGCGACATAGTCCCCTTACTAAGATCCGCGAGCGCTTTGAATTCGTCCTCGTGTGGATGATCGTGAGCGGACTTCGCCGACTCCCCCGTGCCACCGCGCGGCGTTTTGGCGCTGCTATCGGCACCGTGGCCGAGAGACGACTTCCGAGACTCTATGCCGTCGGCGAGAAGAACCTGGCGCTCGCAATGCCTGAACTCTCGCCGGCGGGGCGCGCCCGGACTTTGAAACTGGTCTATCGAAACCTTGGCTGGCTGCTCGCTGAGTTTTGCCAGATGTCGAACTACACTGCAGCCGAGGCAAGCAAATTTATCGAATACGACGGGCTCGAAAATTATCTCGGAGCTCGTGATCGCGGCAAGGGCGTCCTCGTGCTCACCGGACATCTGGGAGCGTGGGAGCTTTCAAGTTTCTTTCATTCCCTGATGGGCTTTCCCATGGGCCTTGTCATCCGCCGCCTGGACAATCCGCTGGTCGACCGATTCGTGAATCGTGCCCGATGCCTGCATGGCAACAAGGTCATTCATAAGGATGATTTTGCTCGCGGCCTGATCGCATCCATGCGTATGGGAGAGACGGTCGGGATTCTCATGGACACGAATATGACGCCGCCACAAGGCGTCTTTGTGCCGTTCTTTGGTTCACTGGCATGCACGGCGTCGGGACTTGCGCGGGTTGCGCTGAAGACGGGGGCAGCGGTTGTTCCAGGCTTCCTCCTCTGGGACGAATCGAAGCAGAAATACGTATTGCACTTTGGCGCCGAACTGGAGCTTCTATCCACAGGCGATCATGAGGCAGATGCACTCGCAAACACGTCTGCGTTCACGGCTGTCATCGAACAATACATCAGACGCCACCCGGATCAGTGGCTATGGATGCATCGCAGATGGAAGACGCGCCCTGCGGGCGAGGAGCGGATCTACTAATGGAGACACCCATGGCGCAGGAGCGGCGCATCAGCAGGTCGGATCTCGCGGTACTCGTTGGAGCCCAGCCCGGCGGAGAGAACGTCGTTTTGAAGCGCGTAGCTCGCCCGGAGGATGCAGGCCCGGATGCCGTCGTGTTCGCATCGGAGGCCAAGGCACTTGGAGCCGCGCTTGCATCGCAGGCAGGGGCCATTCTGGTCTCATCCGCTCTGGTGGAAGCCGGCAATCCTCACGATAGCCGGCTGCTCGTGGTCCGAGATGCGCGCTACGCCTTCGCGCTGGCTGGCTCGAGACTGGCGATGCTGCGTTCTGCGACGATCCATCCCACGGTCGTCCTGGGAAATGGGGCGGTGCTTGGCTCCGGGACGAGTGTTGGACCCTATACGACCATCGGCGACGACGTCCGCATTGGAAGTGAGTGCACGATTGGTGCGAATGTAACGATCCATCCGGGTACGCAAATCGGGAATGAAGTGACGATCCAGGCTGGAGCGGTCCTCGGCTCAACCGGATTTGGATATGCGCGTGATCGCAGCACCGGCAGCTATCTTCTCTTTCCGCAGCAAGGCAGACTGGTGATCGAAGATCAGGTCGAGATCGGCGCAAACACGACAATCGATCGCGGCGGTCTCGGCGACACGAGGATCGGCCAGGGTACGAAGATCGACAATCTCGTACATATCGGCCACAACTGCATCATCGGGCGGAATGTGATCATCGCTGCGCAGACCGGGATCTCTGGATCGAGTGTGATTGAAGACGGGGCCATTCTTGGGGGGCAGGTCGGCGTAGGCGAGCATGCGACCGTCGGTGCCGGAGTGATCTTAGGCGGTGGTGCAGGAGTATTAAGCGGCAAGAAGATGCAGGGCAGCGGACAGGTCTTCTGGGGCCGACCGGCGCGACCGCTCAAGGAATACCTCCGGGATCTCGCTCGGCTCCGAGGCGGCAGAAAGAGCATCGAATAGGCTGCAGGCGGTGAGCATGGCGATTGTCGTAGTGGGTGGAAGCACTCGGAACATCGGGAAGACGAGCGTCGTAGCCGGCCTGATTCGCGCGCTCCCGAATCTGCAGTGGACGGCGTTCAAAATTACCCAGTTCGGCCATGGCGTCTGTTCGGCGAACGGAGAGCCCTGTGACTGCGAGACCGCCGATCACACGATCGCAATCAGCGAGGAGAGAGATCCCGCCTCCGGAACTGACTCGGCGCGGTACCTCGAGGCTGGCGCGCTACGATCCTTCTGGGTGAGAACACGCCAGGGCCAGCTGGCGGAGGCCATGCCCAGGATCCGTAAGGAGCTTGGACAGGTCGAGAACGCGATCATCGAATCAAACAGCATCCTGCGTTTCTTGCGGCCTGACGTCTATCTCAGCGTCGTGGACCCCGCGACCAAGGACTTCAAAGATTCGGCCCGCCTCTTCCTGAATCGCGCTGACGCCATCCTTATTCCGCACGGCGAACTGGGAACGCCTGCATGGACGGGAGTGTCGTTGACGTTGATGAAGGGGATTCCAGTGTTCGCGATCGAGCCCCCAGAGTAGGTAACCCGGGCGATTGCAGGCTTTGTCACCGACCGCTTGTGCCCGGTAACCATATAAAGTCGACCAGATCCATTCAGTAGCGACCTTCCGCGTTACCTAAGTTTTCCTGGAAAATCGTGGCTTGCCGACGAAAGAAGCGTCTTACTAACGATATGGGTCGACACACACTTGAAATCAGCATGGTGCTGTTCTTCGTAATGTACGCGACGGCCGCCCTGGCGTATCGCGTCGCAGCGAAGGACCGGCAGCCTGGTTTACGAGGACTGGATTGGTTCGTTGCTTCGAACCTGCTTTTCGCAGGTGCCGTGGCTTTGGCCCTGCCATCCGGACAAGTATGGGGTCAGTTTCTCTCTTCGACCTCGATACTCATGATTCTGATTGGTCATACGGTGCTCCATTGGAGCTTCGCCGAGATTGTCGCAGCACCCGAGAGATTTTCGATTCTGCAGCTCGGTCTTTTGATGCTGGGAATACTTGTGTGGGCGGATTTGAGCTTTTTCCCTCACTCGCCCCTGACGTTCCATGCTCTCTCGGTCATTTGGGGTGCGCAGTACTTTGTGACCGGACTGATGCTATTCCGCACAAGGTCGCGCATGGAATGGCTGGCCGGAGGCGTATTCCTGGCGTACTCAATCTGCCACGTCGCGTTCTTATTGCGTGCAGGCATCGGGCAGGTCGCGCAGAATGGATCCATCAGCGGCGCTCCTCCCTCGTTTAGACTTTTCGCGCACGGGGCAATTGCGTTCACGTTCTTCTTCATCGCTGCCTCGAGGTTGAAGGAGCGCCTGGAGCGCGACGCCGATATTGACGAATTGACAGGGTTGATGAATCTCCGGGCGATCCGCCGGGCAGGCCTCAAGGCCCTGGAGCGGTGCCGGGTTGAGGACGAGAGCCTGTCGGTTCTCATGATCGATGTCGACGGTCTGAAGCGGGCCAATGACTGGTTAGGCCATGGCGCAGGCGACCTTCTGCTCCAGACGGTTGCCGCGAGCCTTTTGCAATCGCTTCGGGAGAAGGACTCACTCGCGCGGGTCGGCGGTGACGAGTTTTGCCTCCTGCTGCCGGACGCCGATGAGAAGGAGGCCGTACGAGTTGCGGAGCGATGTCGCGCAGCACTCCTTCGTATCGTTATCCCCTATGGGGAACATGTTCTGGAGGCGAGTGCCAGCTTTGGCGTGGCAAATTCGATGCAGTGCGGGCTCGACTGGGAGGCTTTGCTGCGACACAGCGACTCTGCGATGTACCGGGCTAAACGCAACGGCCGCAATCGGGTATCTGCTGGCGACCGGTCACGGTTTACCTTTCCGAGGCGCGAAATCAACGACGATCTCCAGCAGGTTTGCTAAAGCTGCCGTCCTCAGATCGAAGCGACCGGAAGAAGCATCAGGTCATCCGTCAAGCCGATTTCTTTCTGAACGAATGGCTCTGCGTAGCGAACACCAGCAAGTAGCCCGTAGTGCCTCGCGGTAGCGAACGTGGTCTCGCGGATATGATTTTCTGCAGCGAACAGGGCACTGCCCTGGCTTTGTTGCGCGTACTGCGATCGGTAGGCCATCAGCGATCGAAAGCGCTCTTCCATATAGGGCGTGACGTCGACGACAAAGGTAGGTCGGACATCCGCATACAGGCTGGCGTACACGATTTTAAAGGGACGGTGTGGCTCGTCTTCTCCGCTTGCGGTACTGATCTTCGCAAGTCCACTGATGAAACAGGCCTCGTAGCCTAGGGTCGCAACGGTGTAGTGATCCGGATGGCGACCCTGCCAATAGGGAAGAATGACAACGCGCGGCTTCAGTCTGCGTAGAACGCCTGCAATCTTCAGGCGGTTCTCGAGCGTGTTCTGGACATTGCCATCCGGCATGTCCAAAGCCTCGCGATGCGTCACCTTCAAGATATGCGCGGCGGCTGTGGCTTCCTCAGCCCGCTCCGCAGCGGTCCCGCGTGTCCCGGACTCGCCCTGGGTCAGGTCCAGAATGCCGGTCTTCCAGCCTTTTGCGTGCATGGCCAGGAGTGTTCCGCCGCAGGTCTGTTCGACATCATCACGGTGCGCAGCGATCGCAAGGATGTCGACAGTGGTCATTAGTTGGCGGCGTCGGTTGTCGAGTCAAGATAGGCGACATCGAGTGCGGTCCCTTGCACGGTCACCAGCGAGTTGTCGATCTCGGACCCATCAACGGTGTTGAAGACATGGACCTGGCCGCCGTATGCCGTGTAGACCTTGTGGAAGGTCTGCACCCAGCAGAGACCCGTCAGATCGCCGTAGTAGTAGGCGTTTAGATTTGTATTCGGATAGGGAACGGTTGTTGCTCCGCCGGGAGTAACATTTGGAACGACCGATGCGGTGAGCTTGCTCAGATCAAAGCGGGTCAGGCAGTTATAGTTCTGTCCGAGTTTGGCGCGCTCGCCGGTCGCACAGAACTGTGAGCCAATCCACAACGTGTTGTCGTCTGCGAAGAGCATCTTGGTGTGATTGCCGTCCGAGATCGAGTACTTCCCGGTCACAGAGTTTGTTGCAAGCGAGATGGTCGTCATGTTTCCTGCGAATAGACCATCGTTCTGCAACTGCTGACCAGCCACGTAGAGTGTTGACCCGTCTGAGATGGCAGTCGTGACACCACCTGGGACCGGCACGTTCGCAATGAAACCAGAGGTGATGGTGGCGGCCGTGGCAACGTTGTTGATGTTGAGGGCGCCCTGCTGCAGCATCGTGACGCTGGCGTTTGTTCCGCCGCACTCTGCACCGCAGTTCAGGATATACGCTGTGCTGCCGTCCAGTGAGAAGTACGCACCGATCGGGCGGTCATAGTTTCCTGGAACAGGAACGACGCAATAAACAGGAAGATTGTACGGCTGGCAGTCGACAGCTCCGGAGGGGCTGGCCTGGTTCGCGTTCAGCTTGACAACCTGGTAAAGGGTGTTCGAGTTCCTGACCATGGCGATGGCAACCGTATCGCCCACGTTCGCGGCAACCCGGTAGACGTTCGGCAGGTTGAGCGCGTAGGCCCTGCCCGTGGAGTTATCGAGCACGACGAGCTGGCTTGTGCTCTCTTCGGCGGAGAAGATACGCACGAAGTCGGTCGGAATCGCGATGCTGCTGGAGAGAGCCGGGAGCGTTCCAGCCGAGCCCGTGCTTGCTTCGGTGCTGTAGTTCACGATGGTCAGCGTTCCGGGGCTGACGTTTGAGTACACGTAGCCGCGCACCTCAGCCGGAAAGTTGTAGATCGCCGTGGGCATCGCGGCGCTGAAACCGGAGATTGAGAAGCTGGTAATCGTGTTTTGCACGTTGCTGCGGATGTCGCGGAGAGCATCGACGATCGCAAGGGCACCGCCGGATCCGGCGACGCCGGTATTTCCGACAGCGATCATCACCCGCTCCGCCAGCCTGCTGGGAGGAATGGGGCGACCGGCGAAGGTGTACTCGGGGAACTTGTAGTAGTACGGGCCGCATGCCGTGAGGCCAAGGGTAGCAATCGCGATCAGGAGACCGCAGAGAGCATAGCTCGCAAAGGACCGTTTCTGCGAGGAAAGTTTGCCGGATGATGCAACGTCAACGGGCGTTTCGCCGACTGACAGGGCAGAGAGACTTCGATTCTTCAACGTGAACAACTCCAACCTGTAATGCGGCGTTCTTATGACATTTCTCTTCGGTGAGTATACCAAAGGACGAGCTGGGCACTGGATGACTCGAGGGGCGTGGCTTAGGATGAGAAGAATGTGCCTGACGACGCGGAGAGCGTCGTCTGAAGGTATTGAAAGGTAAAACGTTGGCGGCGGGTCAATCACAGTTAGAGAGATGGTTTGGCGGATCGGGTTCTGCGACCGCCAGCGAACGGTCAACCGATGCGAGCCGTCGCCCCGTCCTTGTCGACGGCGCCATGGGAACGATGCTTTACAGCCGCGGCGTCTTTATCAATCGCTGCTATGACGAGCTGAACCTGTCGCAGCCGGATATGGTCCGCGCCGTCCACCATGAGTATCTGCAGGCGGGCGCTGAGATCATCGAGACCAACACCTTCGGCGGCAATCGTTTCCGGCTGGAACGCTACGGGCTTGCGAACCGTGTCCGCGACATCAACGTCGCCGGAGTAAAGATCGCCCGCGAATGCGTCGCGTACATGCAGGAGAAGCAATCGACCGATGCCGTCGTTGCCGGAGCGGTCGGACCACTGGGGATCCGCCTCGAACCACATGGA
>CAZZZQ010000192.1:0-6685 GCA_964658405.1 uncultured Sphingomonas sp. | reverse complement strand
CGAGTTGGAGAGATTATTCATGGGCGGCGCTCGGTTACGACAGAGACTGCGCTTCGACTTGCCCAGTTTTTTGGCATGTCGGCAGAGTTCTGGATCAATCTGCAGTCGGCCTACGATTTATCCAAAGCTCGGACCGAATTCGGCTCTACGATTCAACAGGAAGTGCAACCTCATGAGACCGTGAGCGCTTAGCTCCATGTTTTCGAGCACGGTAAAGTGCCGTCGTTCGCGAACGAAAGAAAGCCCCTCACAGCCCTTCCGTGTACCGCACATCACCGAAAGCTGCGCATTCACCCTACCCAACTCTGTACAATTAAGGAAGAGAACAAAAGCTGCAGCGTGGCCCTCCGGCCCACTGCGGCTTTTGTCGTTTAAGCACACCCAGAGGAGACCACCATGTCTGAGCGCAGCCTTCCGATCGTCGTCAATCAGGATCCGTTTTCGAACTCTACCTTTGTCCGCCAGTTCGAGCAGGCGCATGCGCAGAATCTGGCGCGGCGGCTTCCTGAGCCGCCGGCTCTGCCCGCTCCCAGGCCGGTGACGGGGCGCAAGACCTTTGACACGCGGAAGAACTGGCGTCCTGAGCCGCTGTTTGGAGAGTAAGAAAAATTCGCAACCCCAGCAGGATGAAAAGCTTAGGAGTGGGTTGAGGCGGCGGCGAACCATCAAAATGCGGCGATGTACCGCAACTCTGAGGGGATCGCTGCGTTTACACAACCGGAACAACTGATGTCACCCAGGAGGAACGAATGAACGTCAAACATGGTCTCCTTGTTGCAACCGCTGCCTTGGCTCTCTCTGTCAGTACCGCCGTCGCTGGCGCGCAGGTCGTCGTACGGATCGGCCCACCGCCGCCGCGTCCGGTTGAGGTCGTCCCGGCTCCACGGGCCGGCTACTACTGGGTCCCGGGCTATCACCGCTGGGATGGTCGCCGCTATGTATGGGTCGGCGGAGCCTATCGTCGTCCCCCGCGTCCGGGCGTTCGCTGGTATCCGGGTGAGTGGCGTAGCGAGCGAGGCGGCAACGTCTGGCATCCTGGCTACTGGCGGTAGCAAAGACGCGGGCGAGCCAACCTCCCCTTGGCTCGTCCGCGTAAACAGTGCCTCGTGCCGTCCGCGTAAAATAGAGCGATGCAGCTTACACCGGAGTACCGCGCCCGCCGCATCAAGGTCATCATCTTCGACGTCGACGGCGTCCTCACCGACGGTCAGATCTTCGTCATCCCCGGTCCCGACGGCAAGGGAATCGAGGCCAAGGGCTTCGCCGCCCATGACGGCCTGGGCATCTCGCTTGCACGGCTCGGCGGCCTTCGCGTCGGCATCATCACCAAGCGCCAGTCGCAGACGGTCGCCATCCGCGCCAGCGATCTGAAGCTCGAGTTTGTCTACCAGGGCCAGCACCATAAGCTCGCCGCCATGCAGGAGATCGTCGCCAAGGCCGGCATCACGGTCGACGAGTTAGCGTACGTGGGGGACGACATCGTCGACCTGCCGATCCTGCGCGTCTGCGGCCTGGCCATTGCAACGGCCAACGCCCGGCAGCAGGTCAAGGACGCCTGCCACTACACCACGCCGAACCCGGGCGGGCAGGGCGCCGGACGCGACGCCATTGACTTTATTCTTGAGGCCCAGGGCTCACTTGAAAAAGTGATTGAGCAGTATCTGGACGCCGACAATCCGGCCGCGCAATCGGCCGACGTCGGAACCGGCGGAATGTAACTCCGAAGCAAACAAAAAGCGAACGCAGTACAATCAGTTGCATGCAGATTCCTCCCGAACTCGCATGGGCCCATCCGGTCACAGCGGAGTGGTTTGTGCGGAAGTTCGGGACCCCGACCGAGCCGCAGATCCACGGCTGGCCCAGCATTCTGGAGGGCGATGCGACGCTGATCTCGGCGCCGACCGGCAGCGGAAAGACGCTTGCCGCCTTCCTGGTCTGCATCGACCAGCTGCTACGGCAGTCGATCGACGGCTCGCTCGCGTCGGCGACGCAAGTGGTCTATGTCTCGCCGCTGAAGGCGCTCTCGAACGACGTCCAAAAGAATCTTGACGGACCGCTGGCTGAGATCCAGCAGCTTGCGCTTGAGCGGGGTTATCTTTCGACCGGCATTCGGACCGGGGTTCGAACCGGCGACACGCTTCAGAAGGAGCGGACGGCGATGCTCAAGCACCCGCCGCACATCCTGGTCACGACGCCGGAGTCGCTCTATATATTGCTGACGGCAGGGAAGTCGCGCGAGCACCTGCGCCGCGTCCGCACCGTGATTGTCGACGAGATCCACGCAGTTGCCGATGACAAGCGCGGCGCGCACCTCGCTCTTTCGCTTGAACGCCTCGAGGCGCTGGTCTGCGGCGAGAATCGGCTCTCGCCGGGAACCTTCCTGACCGGTCTTTCACAGCCGCCTCAGCGCATCGGCCTGTCGGCGACGCAGAATCCAATCGAGCTGGTCGCGAACTTTCTGACCGGCGTCCATGCTTCGCGGAAGCCGGCGACGATCGTGCGGGTCGGGCAGCGGCGCGAGCTTGATCTTGCGATCGAGGTGCCGAGCGATGAGCTCAGCTCCGTCACCTCGAACGGCATGTGGGAGGAGATCTTCGACAAGCTCGCAGCGCATGCGGAGCATCACCGCTCGACGCTGGTCTTCGTCAACACGCGTCGGCTGGTGGAGAAGATCTCGTTCGCTCTCTCAGAGCGGATCGGCATCGAGCATGTCGCCGCGCACCACGGCTCGCTCTCACGCACGCTGCGGCTGGACGCGGAGCAGCGGTTGAAGAATGGCGAGATCAAGATCCTGATCGCTACGGCCTCGCTTGAGCTCGGCATCGATATCGGCGACATCGACCTCGTCTGCCAGATTGCGAGCACGCGGGCCGTTGGCGTTGCCATGCAGCGCGTCGGTCGTGCGGGCCACTGGCGGGGAGCGATTCCGAAGGGCCGCCTCTTCGCGACGACGCGCGACGATCTGCTCGAGCAGGCTGCGCTGATCCGCAAGATGCGCGCGGGCGAGCTTGATCTGCTGGAGATTCCCCCGCAGCCGGCCGATGTGCTGATGCAGCAGATCGTCGCGGCCTGTGGTGCGGAGCCGTGGGAGCAGGACACGCTGTACGACGTGATGCGCCGCGCCTACTCCTATCGCGACCTGACGCGGGAGCACTATGACGAGTTGATCGCGCTGCTGAGCAACGGCATCGAGTCGACGCGTGGGCGCTATGGCGCGTACCTTTTGCACGACGGCATCCAGCGCCAGCTCCATCCTCGCCGCGGCGCGCGGATGATCGCGATCTCAAACGGTGGAGCAATCCCGGATACGGCGATCTTTGCCGTCATCCTGCAGCCCGAGGGGGTGCAGATCGCCACGCTCGACGAGCACTTTGCCGTCGACTCAAGCGCTGGGGACGTGATCCTGCTTGGCAATACGAGCTGGCGCATCCAGCGCGTTGAATCGGCCGGCCGTGTGCTGGTCGAGGATGCCCATGGCGCACCGCCCAGCCTGCCGTTCTGGGAGGGCGAGGCGCCACAGCGGACAGGCGTTCTCTGCGATGGCGTCGGCGAACTTCGCGAGCAGATCTCGGAGCTGACGCCGAACGTTTCGCCCGGCTATCTCTCCGCCGCACAGCCCGAGGTCGCCGCTGCCATCGCGTGGCTGATGGAGGCCTGCGGTGTCTGCGCCTCCGGGGCTTTGCAGCTGATCACGTATATCGTGACGGGCCGCGCGGTATTGGGGGCGGTGCCATCGAAGACGACGATCATCGCGGAGCGCTTCTTTGATGAGGGCGGCGGCATGCAGCTGATCATCCATGCGCCCTTCGGCGGCCGGGTCAACAAGGCCTGGGGGCTGGCGCTGCGGAAGCGCTTCTGCCGCGGCTTCAACTTCGAGCTGCAGGCGGCGGCGACGGACAATGGCATCAACATCTCGCTCGCCGAGCAGCACAGCTTTCCGCTCTCGGACGTCTTTCAGTTTCTGAGCGAGCATACGGCGAAGGAGCTGCTCGAGCAGGCGGCGATCGCTTCGCCGATCTTCAAGAATCGGTGGCGCTGGGCGGCTGGGCGCAGCCTTCAGCTGCTGCGCATGTCGAAGGGTAAGCGCATCGCGCCGCAGATCCAGCGCACGCGTTCGGACGACCTGATGGCGAACGTCTTTCCGCAGGCTGCTGCGTGCTTCGAGACGATCGTCGGAGATATTCAGATTCCGGATCACCCGCTGGTTCGCGAGGTGATGCAAGACGTGCTGCAGGAGGCGATGGACCTTGAAGGGCTCATCGTCGTGTTGCGCGGAATCCAGGATGGAAGCATCCGCTGCCTCGCCGTCGATACGCCGGTGCCGTCGCAGTTTGCCCATGAGCTGCTGAACGCGAACCCGTACGCATTTCTCGACGAGGCTGGCCTTGAGGAGCGCCGCGCGCGCGCTGTCTCGCTGCGCCGCGATGTGCCGGAGAGTGTCGTCGCGGCGGCAGGTCGGCTCGACCAGCATGCCATCGATACGGTCCGTGCAGAGTGCTGGCCCGACCTGCGCGACGAGCATGAGCTATGCGATCTGCTGAAGAGTCTTGTGGTGCTTCCGCTCTCTGTCATCGACACGGATGATGCAAAGCACTGGCCGGCTTTCTTCGATCGTCTCAGTCACGCAGGCCGGGCAAGTACGCTTGAGTGCGCAGGCGTGCCCTGCTGGATCGCCACCGAGCGTCTCGCCCACCATGAGGCTCTCTGGCAGGTATCCAGTGATCATCCTGTGACAGTTACAAAAGAGGACGCCGTCCGGCAATGTGTTCAGGGATGGTTACAGATTGCCGGACCGGTTACGGCTAACGCGCTTGCGTGCAGGCTTGCGCTTGAACCACCTGCCATCTATCAGGCGTTTCTCGCGATGGAGATGCAGGGGCTGCTGATGCGGGGCGCGTTTGAGCATGCCGCGACGACGGATGAATACGATATCGAGTGGTGTGAGCGGCGCATCCTGCAGCGCATTCATCGGCTTACGCTCGGCACGCTACGCAAACAGGTGGAGCCGGTCACGCCCGCGGTCTACATGCGGTGGCTGCTCGGCTGGCAGCACCTCGCACCGCAGACGCAGTTGAGTGGCGAGGAGGGAGTGCTTGAGGCGCTTTCGCAGCTCGAAGGCTTTGAGGCGCCGGCAGTTGAGTGGGAGCGGACGCTGCTTCCCGCACGCGTTGCGAACTACGATCCACGCTGGCTCGATCAGCTTTGCCTCTCCGGTGCGGTGGGTTGGGGTCGCGTTTCGCCGCATCCTGCATGGTCTGCCGGGGATGGTGCCTCGCCTCGCCGCGTGATCCCGACGAACGCCGCGCCGATCACCTTCTATATTCGCGACACGGCGGACTGGCTGCCGCATGCACTGGCGCAGCAGTGTGTCGAACAATCGCGGCTCCAGCAGGCGCTGAGCCCCGAGGGGCTGCAGGTCAGGGGCTTGCTGCAGGAGCGCGGCGCCTGTTTTTCGAATGATATTCAGCGCATTCTGAACCTCACGCGCCAGCAGACGCAGCACGCCCTCTGGGAGCTTGCCACGGCTGGCCTTGCCGCGGCGGACGGCTTCGACCAGCTTCGCTGCATGATGGATCCGCGCCGCAAGACGATCGCCGCCGCACCCGAGCGCAAGGTTCGCAGCACGGCCGGTCGCTGGTCACTCTTCTGCGAGGATACGCATGCCGCGCCAAGCGCGATCGAGCGGGCGCGCCGCACCGATGCTGCGCTGGAATCCGCTGCGCGCATGCTGCTGGCACGCTATGGCGTCGTCTTTCGCGACCTGCTTACAAGGGAGTCGAACGCGCCAAAGTGGCGTGACCTGCTGGGCATCCTGCGGCGTCTCGAAGCGCGGGGCGAGGTCCGCGGCGGCCGCTTTCTCTCAGGCTTTGGGGGCGAGCAGTTCGCGCTGCCGCAGGCAGTGGAGAGTTTGCGCGCGGCGCGCCACATCAACTCCGCCGAGATCCTTACGGTTGCTGCAGCCGACCCAATGAACCTGGCCGGAATCGTAGTCCCGGGCGAGCGCGTCTCCGCCGTCCCGGGCAAGCAGGTCCGCTTTCAGAATGGTGCGCTCTATGTCGATCCGGACGCCGTGCCGCAGCCTTCTTCCTCCGCGATTGTTGATCTGCCGAAGAATCGCGCCACAGTTCCTGCCGGAGTTCTGCCTGCATCCGTTCCAGCCGATCTAAGATTGTTCTAGATGGCCGAGTTTAGAGAGTTCGTCAGCACGGATGAGGGGGAGCTCGAAGAGGCGACCGCCGCCGAGCTGTCGCCCGAGGACTTCTACTACGACGGACCATACCTCGTCTTCACCGCTGCGTATCATCAGAAGCGCGGCTACTGCTGCAACTCCGACTGCCGCCACTGCCCCTATCGCTGACCTGCCGGAACGGTCGGAAGGGGAGCCATCCGTGCATTGACGGCAGCGGTGGTTGCAAGGGCGGAGCGGTCCGGAGGACGCAGCATCTTCGACTCGGAGAGCAGCGAAATGACCCGCGGATCATTGACATACCTCGCCAGGTCGCGATCCTTCACCATCAGGGGAGTGATGTCGAATCCGATCTCACTCGCCATGGCGAGCTGGTGCAGCATCTCCGGCTCTTTACCGTGCTGCGCGTAGAGCTTTGCCATCTCGAAGCAGAAGCGGGCTCGGTCCTCGACCGACAGCACGTGGGCCGAGATGCCTGAGCCGGTGGCGTGTTCGAAG
>CAZZZQ010000191.1:1612-6749 GCA_964658405.1 uncultured Sphingomonas sp. | reverse complement strand
CTCCACCTGCGCAACGCGCCAACGAAGCTGATGAAGTCGCTCGACTACGGCAAGAACTATCAGTACGCGCACGACGTCGAGGGCCGTGTCGCCGACATGCAGTGCCTGCCCGATTCGCTCGCCGGCCGCCGCTACTACCGGCCTACCCAGGAAGGCCGCGAGAAGCTGCTGGCCCAACGCATGGATGAGATTGCCCGGATCAAATCGCGAAAGAACAGTGGCGACGCGGCATAAACGGTGCTAGCGTTCCCTTGCGTCTGATTTCCGGTCCGCAACTCCGATGAGGTGCTCGCATGACTTCGCTCCCTCCGCTTCTGCCCTACCTGGTGGTCTCCGATGGCATCACCGCTCTGGAGTTCTACAAGACAGCGTTCGGTGCCGTTGAGGATGAGCCGCCTCATTTTGCGCCGGGCACCCAAAAAATCCTGAACGCCCGCATGAGCATCAACGGCGGAATCTTCATGCTCAGTGATGACTTCGGACCACAGATGGGAATGCCGGCCTCGTCCCCGCTGGCGCTCGGCGGGTCACCGGTCATGCTCCACCTGAACATCGATGCAGATATAGATAGCATCTTCAATCGCGCCGTCTCAGCCGGTGCGACCGTGAAGATGACGCTGCAGGACCAGTTCTGGGGCGATCGCTACGGCCAGCTAAAGGACCCGTTCGGGCACACCTGGACGATGGGCCAGAAGATCGCCTCACTCACTGCGGATGAGGTCAGCGAAGGGGCCAAAGAGGCCTTCGAACACATGAAGTAAGTTTACTGCGGGGAGATCGTATTGGCGTCGCGGCCGATCCGCCAGCGCCCATCCGTTCCGCGCCGAAGGATGGTCAGCGTATCGCCGGCCTTCTGGATCGATGGACCCTTGGCGCGCGGAATAATCTCAATCGACAGGCGGTTCCACACGACCGCCATATCGTCGACGATCTTGATCTCGCGGACCTCCGGCCGGCAGACGACTCGGAACCTCTCCGCCATCGCCGCAAACCGGACGATGAACTCCGTTCGCGACATTGGCGGATGCCCAACGCTGAGGAAGGTGACGTCCTCCGTCATCAGGGTCAGCTGCGCCTCGAGATCGCCCGCGTTCGAAGCGTGAGCCCAGGCGTCAATGACGGCTCGAACCTCCTGTTCGTCATGGACCTCCAGGCTCTCTTCGATCACTTCGTATCCTTTGCCAGCGCCGAAAGCACCAGGTCCTTGGTCAGCAGCTCCGGCAGAACATCCGCTGCGGCGGTCGTTGCAGCGGGATAGATCACGTAGGTCGGAACGCCGCTGCGGTTCAACGACGCGAGCTCCTTTGTGATCTCGGCGTCATACTGCGTCCAATCCGCGCGGAGCAACGTGACGTGATGCTGGCTGAACTGCTTCTGGACGTCCTGCGACTTCAGCACGGCGCGCTCGTTCACCTGGCAGCTGAGGCACCAGGCAGCCGTAAAGTCGATAAACACCGGGTTGCCGGCGGCACGAGCCTGGTCAAGCGCCTGCTTGGTGTACGGAGCCCAGACCAGCGACGTATCCTTCGGCTGATAGAGCGGGATCGCCAGACCGATCGCCGCGATCAGGACCGCAGCGATGGTGCTTCCAGCCTTTGCCGGCCACTTCCCAAGCGCCCATCCGGTAATGGCCAGCAGCAACAACGTGCAGAGCAGAAGCGCGAGGTGATCGACGCCCTGGCCGACCGCGACGCCGGAGCTGTAGAGACGCCCATAGACCCAGACCAGCCAGATCACCGTCGCGAAGAGCGGAACCGCCGTGAGCTGCTTGAGGATCTCCATCCATGCGCCGGGGCGCGGAAGAATACGCGTCCATGCCGGTTGAAAGCTGAGTGCGAGATACGGCGTCGCAAGTCCGAGGCCGAGCGCGGTGAAGACAGCAAAGGTGATCCCTGCAGGCTGCGCAAGTGCAAAGCCGATCGCCGCGCCCATCAACGGAGCCGTGCACGGTGTAGCGACGATGGTCGCGAGAACGCCGGTGAAGAAGCTGCCGGTATAACCCTGCTTCTGGGCGAGGCCGCCGCCGACGCTGGTGAGGGAAAGCCCGAGGTCAAACTGACCGGCCAGTGAGAGCGCAAAGAAGAAGAGGCCCGCCGCCAGTAGAGCGATAAAGGTCGGCGACTGGAGCTGAAAGCCCCACCCAGCCTGGCTGCCGCCTGCGCGCAGGATCAGCAGGACGCCGACGATCGCCCAGAAGGAGACCAGGATTCCGAGCGTATAGACCAGGCCATGGCTGCGGAGCCGGCTGCGCTCTTCGCCCGAAGACTGCACCAGCGCCAGCCCCTTGAGGAAGAGGACCGGAAAGACGCATGGCATCAGGTTGAGGATGATTCCGCCAAAGAATGCCAGCCCGATCGCCGTGATCGTGGTCACACCAGAGGTTGCGGGCGCTGCACCGGGCTTGCCGGGAGCCTCGGCCACCTCGCCAGGAACGATCGGGGCGCTGACCTCATAGGCCTCCTTGTCCGAGATGCGCAGGAGACCGTGCAGCTGGTCCGGCAGCTTCGTCAGCTCAGGTGCGCGCTTCACGCGAAGCTCTACTCCGTTCGGCAGCGAGGTAACATCCTGCGAAGCGGCGTTGACGATCTGGTCCTGCTCGTCCGGGTAAAACTCGGCGTCAGCCTCCGATTGGCCCGAGTTCAGGGTCAGGACGAAGTCCGTCTTTCCGCCCTTGACGGTAAGCTTCGCATCCGCCGGAAGCGGCTTCGGCAGAAGGCTCAGCGACTCACCGAGCAGGCCGACCGGCTGTCCGACCGGTGCGCCGGGAGCAACATTCAGGGTCAGGCCGAGGTGTGCCTTGCCCGGGATGCAGACCTCGCGGCAGACCAGCCAGCGGACGTGTGCGTCGAGATGAACCTGTCCGGGCTTCTGCCCCTTGGCGGCTGAGATCTGGACCGGAAACGCCACGGCGTCTTCGTAGCCGAAGTCCATCAGCGGACCGTTCGGGAGCCGCGTCGGGATGGGGAACTGCAACGGGCCGGCAGTGATGCCCTGCGGGAGCGTCCAGGCGATGCTGGGGGGATTGCCGGCGTCACCTGCATTCTTCCAATAGACATGCCACTTCTGTTCGAGCGTGATGACGAGCCCGACCTGCTGGACGCCACCGGGAGCGATTGAAGGCGAGAGCGAGACCAGCTCGGCGGTGATGTGCTGGGATTTGACTGGGCCGGGTCCACCGTCGCCAACCTCCTGCATCTGGGCATAGCCCTGCGGCAGGAACAAGATGGCGCATAAGAGCGCAAAGAGGGCGGAAGACCGGCGAACGTTCATCACACTCCATTGTAGAGGGGCAGCGTTTGAGGACTGCGCAGCATTTATGCGGCGTTACTTTCGAGTTCCGAAACCGAACACACTTCCGTTTCGGTTTTAGAGCCGACGGTGCTCAACCATGATGCAGCGGTCCATCACGACGCGAATCCCGCCCGCCTCGGCGCGTACAGCCGTCTCGACGTCGACGATTCCCTGCTGAACCCAGAGGTTCTTCAGGTCCAGCGCCAGCATCTCGTCGACGATGGCCGGCAGAAAGCTCGCATTGCGGAAGACATTTACGATCGCCGGGGCGACCGGAAGATCAGCCAGCGCCGCGTAAGACGGTTCGCCCAACACGCTGCGGATCGCGGGGTTCACCGGGTAGACCGTAAAACCCTGCTGCTGCATATAGGCGGAGACATAATGGCTTGGCCGGTCTGGTCGCTCAGACAGACCGATCACAGCGAGGGTCCGGGTCGGTTGCTGCAGCATCGCGCGAAGGATCGCTGGTTCGTTCATGACTGCACCATCAGATTTACTTGTGCCATGCGCCGAGGAGCCGGCGGATGACGATCAACTCGCCCAAATGATAAGCATTATGGTCGGCAATCAGGAGCGCCTCGCGGAGCAGATTCTGACCGTCACCCCAGCGGAAAGGCTTGGCAAGATCAGCTTCCGGCTTCAGCAGCGCCTCGAACTTCTTCTGATCGTCGCGGATCGTCGCGATGGTCTGATCCCACGCGGCGGAAGACGGTGGCTCCGGCGACTTCGGCCAGTAGTCGTCCGGCCAGTTGATCGCGTGGTAACCGCCCGTCGGGGGCGCGCTGAAGTTCAGGATGTCCCGCTGCGTAATCCGAAGATGCTCGATCAGCTGCCAGGCGGAGTACGGTAGACCGTCCGGGACCTTGCCACGCAGCTCAGCTGGAAAGTCCTTCACGGCATCGTCAAAGGTGGCGTGCGCTTGACCACCCTTCAGGAGGGCAAGGAGCTGTTTGCGAATTTCAACGGACTCGGTAGCCTGATCGCTCATGCGCATTGGATGCTCACCGATGGCTGCACGGTCCGAAAGGACGATCTGCTAAAGATCGTCCTCCTCCACCAGCTCCGCAGGGAAGTTTCCTTCGCGCCGCATTCGCAGGTAGCCACGAATGAAGGGGTCGATCGCTCCATCGAGCACCTTGTCGACATCACCTACTTCGACGCGGGTCCGAAGATCCTTCGCCATCCGATACGGCTGAAGCACATAGCTGCGAATCTGCGAGCCGAACTTGATGTCGAGCTTCGAGTCCTCCAGCTTGCGGCTGATGGCCTTCTTCTTGTCGAGCTCATACTCATACAGCTTCGACCGCATCATCTTCATCGCGCGTTCTTTGTTCTTATGCTGCGAGCGCTCGTTCTGGCAGCCGGTGACCAGTCCGGTCGGAAGATGGGTGATGCGAACCGCGGAGTCGGTCGTGTTGACGTGCTGACCGCCCTTGCCGCCGGAGCGATAGGTGTCGATCCGCAGATCCTCGACCTTGATGTCGATCACGATGGTGTCGTCGATCTCGGGCGAGACGAAGACGCTGGCGAAGCTCGTATGGCGGCGTTTCGCCGAGTCAAAGGGCGAGATACGAACCAGCCGATGAACTCCGGTTTCGCCTGAGAGCAGGCCAAAGGCAAACTCGCCCGAGATGGTGAAGGTCGCGGACTTGATGCCCGCCTCGTCGCCATCCTGGATCTCGTTGATCTCGACCTTGAAGTGCTGCCGCTCGCCCCAACGAATGTACATGCGCATCAGCATCTCGGCCCAGTCCTGGGACTCGGTTCCGCCGGCACCGGGATGAACCGTCACGATGGCGTTCAGCGGGTCGGTTTCGCCCGAGAGCATGGTCTTCGACTCGAGCGC
>CAZZZQ010000191.1:0-1602 GCA_964658405.1 uncultured Sphingomonas sp. | reverse complement strand
AGTAGGCCTCAATGTCGTCGGAGCGGCGGGCCAGCTCTGCGTCATCGGCGAGCAGCGTTTCGAGTCGCTTGCGTTCGCGCATCAGCGGCTGCGAGCGCGAGGCATCGGCCCAGATGCCTGGATCGGAGATCTTTACTTCAAGGGCGGCTAGTTCACGACGAAGGCGGGCGGAGTCAAAGATACTCCCGCAGCTCGCGCACTTTGTCGCGGACCGGGGAGTAGCGGAATTCAAGGTCGTCAAGCATAGATATCCAGTCTAGAACATCGCTTTCGTTCTAGTCTGCGCGACGGTAGTAGCCAAGCCCGATCGCGAGCAACGTAAGGATCGTGCAGCCATACGCGAACAGGTCGCCGTGCACCGTGTAGAACGTAACGTCCTGCTCAAAGTTGAAACCGGTGTGAAGCGCCGTACGAATATGCCGCGGCACTGAGGCGGTTACGTGACCATATGGATCGATCGCCGAGGTAACTCCTGTATTTGTTGACCGAAGGATCCAGCGGTGATTCTCCATCGCGCGCATCCGAACCATGTTCAGGTGCTGCCACGCAGCGCTTGTATCGCCATACCAGCCATCGTCGGAGATATTGACGAGGACCTCCGCGCCATTCTTTACGAACTGCCGAACCTCATCCCCGAAGATGGACTCGTAGCAGATGAAGACCCCGTAGGCATGGCCGTTTGTCCGAAAGACCGAGCGTTCGGCCCCGCGGTCCATATCGCCCACGCCCGCAGTCAGACGGTCTGCAAAGAAGAAGAAGTCCTTGAACGGTACATACTCCCCCCAGGGGACAAGATGAATCTTGTCGTAGCGCCCTTGATAGGTCCCATCCGCACTCATCAGCGCGGCAGAGTCATAGACTCGAACACCACGCTTCGCTGCCGGATCGGGAACAACGCCAAGGCTGCCGATCACCAGGGGCGCAGAAGAGGCGCGCGCAAGATCGGAGAGTCGTTGCTGAAAGGTGGGATCGTCGGTCCTGAAACCAGACGGCGACTCTGGCCAGACCACTAGATCGGTCGCAACCTTGGAACGGCTCTCCGCAGTCGCGGATGCAACGTGAATGCAGCGTGTCGAAGGAAGCTCTGGAATCCCGAAGCACCGGTCCATCGGAGGACGGAGGCTTAACTCCGTAAATGAAGCAATGAGCTGCGAAGTTGTTTCATTTGTCCTGGCTTCTGTCCCAACTCCGAGATTCTCCTGAACCAGGGTAGCCGTGTTACTCGTCGGCACATGCACCGGGGTCCCAAGATGACGTAATAATGCGAGATAGACAACAACAATAACGACACCGGCAACGGTAAGGAGCGGACGCGTAAAGCGACGATCACGCACGCGGATGCGAATCAGCCACAGTGCATTCACTGCGACAATTACAAAAGAGATGCCATATGCACCTGCAAAAGGAGCAATCTTCATCAGCAGCGGGTTATCGACCTGGGTGATTCCGAGTAGATCCCATGGCAGGCCGGTGATCCTCGCGCGGGCCAGCTCTACGGCCACCCAAACGAACGGACTGAACAGAAGCGCGCCCTGCACGCCCATTCGGGACCTGCGTAGTATCCCCATCACAAAGCCGAAGAGTGCGTGATACAGGCCAAGG
>CAZZZQ010000190.1:0-6782 GCA_964658405.1 uncultured Sphingomonas sp. | reverse complement strand
CACCTGTGTCTGTCCCAACCGCTGCGACGCAGAGGTCGGAGATCACGGCCGCAGCGCATCCACCGGACGAGCCGGCCGGCGTGTGGTCCGGCGCCCACGGATTTCGAACCGGACCAAAGTAGGTCGATGCAGAGGTATGGCCCATCGCAAACTCGTGCATGTTCGCCTTGCCAAGGATGACCGCACCGGCCAGCTTCAGTCGCTCCAGTACGAACGCATCTTCGGTCGGAATGCGATCGTCAAACACCTGGCTCCCCGCAGTCGTCCGCGTGCCCGCCGTATCGATGTTGTCCTTGAGGACGATCGGCAGGCCATGGAGCGGTCCTCGAAACCTGCCCGCCTTCGCCTCCTTATCAAGGACTGCCGCCTGCGCAAGAGCATCCTCCTGCATGACAGTGATGAAGGCATTGATCTTGGGGTTATAGATCCTAATGCGATCGAGAAAGGCCTGTGTCAGTTCAGTCGAGGTCAGTTGATGTGCGTGGATGCGACGTGACGCCTCCGCGATCGTAAGCTCGACGAGACCAGCCGGTACGTCTGGACTGCTAAGGGCGAACGCGGGAGAGACTCCAAAGAGTGCAGCAGATCCGTTGACCAGCATTCCAAGCTCGATAAAGCTGCGCCGAGTTATCTCCGCCATGTGTAGCTCTCCTCATTCTTGCTGTAATGCCTTGATCGTAACTGAGCTTTCCGGAAGCTAAGCCTGAAAGTTATAGCTCAGCTGACACGAGATGCTGGCTACGGAACTCTGGGTACGATCGATCTCAGCGCTATGTTGGTTATCGATGCGATGGATGCCTGCGATGATTTATAGTTCGAGACTCAGCACATATTTATCAGCCTGGCGAGGAGTGCCTTCTTGATCTTCCTGTTGCCTGTCGTCCGCCGCAGTCATGCGCTCACGTGCCTGACTTGCCTTATCTTCCTCCTGCCGGGTCTGCAGGCCGCCAGGGCTCAGGGTCAGGACGCCGCCCAGAAGCCCCCCGCACAGACACAGCCAGATTCAGGAGCCTTCAGCTCGCCGAACTTCGGTCTGGACCAGGTGATGAAAAAGGTCGATGACCTGCTCTGGTATCAGAAGATGGGCGACATCGCCGACGTCGACAAGTGCGAATACACCGGCCCGCCATCCGCCCATGTGAAGAACAAGAAAGCCCCGGGCGCGATGAATCCACTCCTGATCCATGCCTATACCTTTATTCCAAAGCATCTGGATCGATCCCGGAAGCAGCCACTCATCGTCTTCGTACATCAGGGTGTGCACGCCAGCCTCGACACGTCGATCGACGCGCACCTCGTGCGTGAGCTCGTCGAGCAGGGCTACACCGTGGTTGCCACCGACTATCGCGGCAGCACCGGCTATGGCAAGGGGCTTTACGAAGACATCGACTACGGCGGCCGCGAGGTCGATGACGTCTACGTTGGCATGCAGTGGATGCTCGAGCGCTACAGCTTCCTCGATCCGAAGCGCGTCGGCATCGTGGGCTGGAGCCATGGCGGCCTCATTACACTGATGAACATCTTCGCTCATCCGAAGGACTATGCAGTTGCCTATGCGGGCGTTCCGGTGAGCGATCTCGTCGCCCGCATGGGATATGAGCCGGAAGCCTACCGGCAGCTCTATTCCGCCCCGTATCACCTTGGCGAAAGTGTCCACGATGATATTGAAGAATACCGCCAGCGCTCGCCCGTCAACCATGCCAGGGAGCTTGCCACGCCGCTTCTCCTTCATACGAACACGAATGACGAAGACGTCAACTATCTCGAAGTGGAGCATCTCATCCAGGCCTTCAAGGCGGAGGGGAAGAAATTCGAGTACAAGGTCTACGACAACGCTCCCGGCGGACACTACTTTAATCGCATGGACACGCCGCTGGCCCTGCAGTCTCGCCGCGAGATCTACCTCTTCCTCGCGCCGTATCTTCACCCTGACTCGCCTGCAAAATAATCGAATTCGATCGAAGGAGTTTTATCCCAATGAAGATACGAAGTCTGCTGCCGTTTGCCGGGACCATCCTCATCTCTGCTCTCCCGCTCTTTGCACAGCCTGAAGCACGGAAGATCACGACCCCTAAGGAGGCCTTTGGCTTCAACATCGGGGACGACTTCCACATGGCCAACTACGTCCAGCTCACCGCCTACTGGCAGAAGCTTGCAAAGGAATCGGATCGCATGAAGCTGGTCGATATTGGACCCACGGCCGAGGGTCGAAGACAGTACATGGCGATCATCTCGTCACCGGAAAATATAGCCAAGCTGGATCATTACAAGGAGATCTCCGCGAAGCTATCCCACGCCGAAGGCCTGACCGATGAGCAGGCACACGCATTGGCCGAGGAAGGGAAATCCATTGTGTGGATCGATGGCGGCCTCCACGCGAGTGAGACCGTCGGCTCGCAGCAGCTGATCGAAACGGTCTACCAGTTGAACACCCTGACGGACCCCGAGACAATGCGTATGCTGCACGATGACATCGTCCTCTGCGTCCTCGATAACCCCGATGGCATGGACCTGGTTGCCGACTGGTACATGCGGGAACCAGTCGCCGAGAAGCGCGTCTTCGACGGCTACGCTGCCGGTGTGCCAAGGCTGTGGCATAAGTACATCGGCCACGATAACAATCGTGACTTCTACATGAACAATATGCCGGAGACCACAAATATCAGCCGCGTGCTCTTTCGTGAGTGGTATCCGCAGATCATGTACAACCACCATCAGACCGGTCCGCTTGGCACGGTCATCTTCATGCCGCCGTTTCGTGATCCGTTCAACTACCACTACGACCCCCTGATCACACTGAAGATCCAGGCGGTTGGAACCGCCATGCACGAGCGGCTGGTTGAAGAGGATAAGCCTGGCTCCGGCATGCGCAGCACGGCCACCTACTCCACCTGGTATAACGGCGGTCTGCGGACGGTGACGTACTTCCACAATATGACGGGCATCCTGACGGAGATCATCGGAAGCCCGACCCCGATGCAGCTTCCGCTGGTCCCCTCGCGGCAACTGCCGACCAACGACCTGCCGGCCCCCGTCGCCCCGCAGACGTGGCACTATCGCCAGTCGATCGAGTACGAGCAGACGAACAACCGCGCCATTCTCGACTACGCATCGCGGGAGCGGGAGCACCTGCTCTACGACACCTATCGGATGGGGAAGAACTCGATCGATCGTGGCAACAAGGACTCGTGGACGATCACACCAAAGCGGATCGAAGCGCTTGATGCGGCGGCGGCAAAGGCGAAGCCTGCCGGGAAGCCGGACTTTGCCTCCTCGTTTGAAAACGCAAAGCCGGTCCCGTCGGAGCTATACGAGCAGGTCCTGCATGATCCTTCCAAGCGCGATGCGCGCGGCTATATCCTGTCCGCAGATCAGCCGGACTTTCCGACTGCGACGAAGTTTGTCAACGCGCTGATGAAGAGCGGTGTGACCATCGAGCAGGCAACGGCGGACTTCACCGTTGCAGGCAAGCACTATCCCAAGGGCTCATACGTGGTCATGGCTGCACAGGCCTACCGGCCCCACGTGCTGGACCTCTTCGAGCCGCAGGATCACCCGAACGACTTCGCGTACCCCGGCGGCCCACCGAACCGCCCGTATGACGCAGCCGGCTGGACCCTCGCCTTCCAGATGGGCGTCCAGTTCGATCGCGAGATCGAGGCCTTCAGCGGGCCGTTTGCACCGATCACGACCGATCTGGCGACACCGCTGCCCGGTGTTATCACCGGACCCGCAAAGCCAGCCGGCTACCTCGTAAGCCACGAGTACAACGATGCTTTCACGCTCACCAATCGCCTCCTGAAGGCCAAACTGCCGGTCTATTGGCTCTCCACGAAGACTATGGTTGGCGAAAAGGAGCTGGCTCCGGGGGCCCTGTGGCTGCCTTACTCAGGAGAGACCCAGAAGGTGCTCGAGCTCTCAGCGAAGCAGCTCGGGATCAATGCAGTCGCTGTCGCTAAGCGACCCACGGGAGAAGCCCTGCAGCTTCACGCAGAGCGCATCGCCCTCTACGACCAGTACGGCGGCCTCATGCCTTCGGGCTGGATCCGATGGCTGCTGGAGCAGTTCGAGTTCCCATTCACCGTCGTCTACCCGCAGACGCTGGACGCCGGAGATCTCAAGCAGAAGTATGACGACATCCTCTTCAGCGACGGTGCGATCTCGCCCCCGGGTCGCGACAGCCTTGCCGGGTCGGCGCTGGCTTCACGTCAGCCTAAGGCGGAGACGATTCCAGCAGAGTTCAGGCCATGGCTTGGCGCGATCACGCCGGAGAAGACGATCCCGGAACTGCAGAAGTTTGTGGAAGATGGTGGAACGCTGCTCGCGGTCGGAAGCTCCACGAGCATCTACGAGTACTTCCATCTGCCGCTGCAGAACGCGGTGTCAGAGGTCGTGAAGGGGAAGACGCAGGACGTCTCCGCAGAACGCTTCTACATCCCTGGATCCCTCATGCGGACGCAGGTCGACAATACGAACCCGGTCGCCTATGGCATGCCTTCGAAGGTGGATGTCTTCTTCGATCGCAGCCCGGCATTTCGCGCTAAGCCGGACGCCAGTCTTCGCGGTGTGCAGACGATCGCATGGTACGCAGGCGGCGACCTGCTGGACAGCGGATGGGCATGGGGCCAGCAGTACCTGAACGACAGCATCGCCGTAGCTCAGGCGAAGATGGGGAAGGGGAAGGTGCTACTCTACGGCCCGGAGGTTACATTCCGCGGCCAGCCGCATGCCACCTTCAAGTTCCTCTTCAACGGCCTGCTCTATGGACCCGCCACACCGACTACGTTGAAGTAAGTGGCCGCTCAAACTAGAAAGGGGCGACACATTCCTGTGTCGCCCCTTTCTCCTGCTGCATGGTTGGAGCTAGTTTGATCCGCCATCATCGTCCGCATCATCCGCCCCGGTCGCTGCCGCCGGTGTGCTGCCCGTCCGGACGGTCGGGTACTTGATGCCAAGCTGATCCATGTAGGTCGGATACTTGGCGGCATCGTAGTAGAACTTCTCCATCTCCGGCCGGTACTTCTCCATGATGCCTTTGTTCAGCCAGATCGCAGGTTTGTCGCCGGGACGCAGGAACGTCTCGTACTTCACATCCTTGGTCTCCACATCGGTGAAGTAGGTCTTCGCGTTCTTAAGCAGAGCTTGATCCGTCATCAGGTCGAACAGCGTCAGTGCCTGAACCTTAGCCCCGGTGATCACACCTTTATGGGCGATCGGCGTGGCCATGGCGATCCCGTTCGCCCAGTTGTGTCCCGGCAGATTCGGAATGTTGCTGGGGTAGCGAAGGACGATCGTCGGCACGTTCCACGAGACATCCCCGATATCATCCGAGCCGCCGCCATAGTATTTCTCCGGATCGCCCGGTTCCTTCAGTTCGTCGAGCTTCACGGCCAGCCCCTTCTCTGGAACCTTCAGCTCGTGCTGAAGAGCCTTCGCAAGCTGCTGGTCCGCGTCCGACCACGTCGGCAGGCCAACGAGCTTTGCGTTCGCAGTCACCTCTTCAGCGATCGGCTTGTTGAAGAAGCCGGGCCACGCCGCGCCGAGCAGCGTTGAGTCCCACTTTGTGTCCGTCATGCTCGAAGCACCGGTCGCCATGTGGTCGCCCGTGGCCCAGAGGTCCTTGATGTGTTGATAGTCCGTCTCGCGGAAGTAGTACCAGACCGCGGCGCTCTGCGGGACGACGTTCGGCTGGTCGCCGCCATTCGAGATCACGTAGTGCGAGCGCTGCTGCAGTCGAAGATGCTCGCGGCGAAAGTTCCAGCCTACGTCCATCAGCTCCACGGCATCGAGAGCACTTCGGCCCCGCCACGGAGCACCCGCGGCATGGGCACTCTCCCCGTGGAAGTTGTACTGAACCGAGACCATTCCATTGGTCGAGAAACCACCGTACGACGCGCCGAGATTATCGCCAACATGCGAGAAGAGAACAGCATCGACGCCTTTGAAGTAGCCGTCACGCACGTAGTAGGCCTTGGTCCCAAGCAGCTCTTCCGCGACACCAGGCCAGAGCTTGATCGTGCCGGAGAGATGATTCTTCGTCATCACATCCTTCACCGCCATCGCTGCAATGATGTTGACGGCCTGCCCGGAGTTATGGCCTTCACCATGACCGGGAGCACCCGGGATAATCGGGTCGTGATAGGCCACGCCGGGCTTCTGCGAGGCCTGCGGGATGCAGTCGATATCAGAGCCGAGCGCGATCACAGGCTCGCCGCTCCCCCACGTAGCCATCCACGCTGTCGGAACGCCGGCAATCCCGCGCTCCACCTTGAAGCCGTTCTTCTCAAGCAACGTCGTGAGGTACTTCGAGGTCTCAAACTCCTGGAAGCCGAGCTCGCCGTAGCTGAAGATGGTGTCGACCATCACCTGTGCGAGCTTCGCGTTCCCATCCACCTCTTTTAGAAGCTGCTTCTTCAACTCAGCATTCTTGTCAGCCGCCGGAGCCTGCGCGACCGAGTGTGCGGCGATCCCTGCAGCCATTCCGAGCATGAGACAGACTTTTCTTCGGCGCATGAGGCTCCTTATTCGTGGATCAATCGTTATGGGGAACGGCCCGTCGTCTCCCAACGACGGGCCGTCTTCGGTGCGGGACCTACTGGGCAGCGCTCAACGTCTGCGTCGCACTCTTCAGAAGCGTCGCCTCGCGCTCAATCGCAGCAGCGGTGCGGGTGATCTGCGCATCGACGCTCGACCACTCCTTCTGCTCGATCGCCTCGCGAACCGCAGGCAGCGTCTTCACGCCGTATCCGGTGAAGAATCCAGGCGCATAGATCATGTTCTGG
>CAZZZQ010000189.1:0-6794 GCA_964658405.1 uncultured Sphingomonas sp. | reverse complement strand
AAGTCAAAGGACCTGCGGTTTGCTTCCTGACCGCAGAACCCCGGGGATAAACCTGGAGCTTCGCGATCCAAACCGCCCTACAGCCAGCCCTTCGCCCGAGCAATCCGCGCCGCATCCGTACGATTTGCCGCTCCCAGCTTCGCGATAATCTCAGACAGGTAGTTCCGGATCGTCCCCTCCGAAAGATGCAGCTCGCCCGCAATCTCCATGCTCGTCCGGCCATCGCCGGCACGCTGCAGCACCTGCCGCTCGCGCTCCGTCAGCGGGTCGACCTCCACGCTCCACGCCTCCGCCGCAAGCACCGGATCCACTACCCGCAGCCCCCGGTGGACCCGCCGCACCGCATCCGCAAGCTCCGCCGCCGGCCTGTCCTTCAACAGGTAACCCCGTGCCCCCGCATCCATGGCACGCCGCAGGTAGCCGGGCCGCGCAAAGGTCGTCAGGATCACCGTTCGGGTCTTCGGATATGTTCGGCAGATCTCTGCCGCCAGCTCCAGCCCGGTCATCACCGGCATCTCGATATCAGTCACCAGAACGTCCGGCAGCAGCCGCTTTACCGCCTCCAGCGCCTCGCGCCCGTTCGCCGCCCGAGCCACCACCGTAATGTCAGCCTCGAGCTCCAGCAGCGCGGCGAGCGCTCCCAGGACCATCGCCTGATCCTCCGCCAGCACCACTCGAATCGTGCTCAAGCCTTTGCCACCGGAACCTCGACCAGCACGCGTGTTCCCCCGCTCGTCTGGAGCGAAAACTGTCCACCCATCCGCTGCACACGCTCGCGCATCCCGCGCAGGCCGTTGCCCTCGTGCTGCGCCGCGTGTGTTCCGTCGTCCTCGATCAGGAGCGCATGGCGCCCGCCACGCGTCGTGAAGCTGACACGGCAGTGAGTCGCCCCGGCGTGCCGCACGATATTCGTCACCGCCTCGCGCAGCGTCAGCGAGAACATCGTCTGCACCTCCGGGTCGATCGTAGTCACACTCGTCAACGCGTCAATCTCCTCCAGCGTCAACACGACCCCGGCCGCATCGAGCGCCCGCCGCGCCACGCCGAGCTCCGCCGCCAGCCCCTGCGAGCGATACCCGCCGATCGCCTCGCGAACCTCGCGCAGGGCCACGCGAGCCGTCTGCTCCACGTCCGCAATCTCCGCCACGGCGCGGGCCGGATCACGTTCGACCAGCCGCCCAGCCAGCTCCGCCTTCAGCACAATCACCGACAGCGTATGCCCCAGGACATCATGGAGATCGCGTGCGATCCGCTCCCGCTCCGCAACCGCCGCCAGCTGCAGAATCTCTCGTTCCGCACGCCTGAGCCGGCTGTCCGCACGCTTCTGCTGCGCAACCACGCGATTGCTTACCCCGACGACCAGCACGAAGAAGACGCTGATGGAAAGGTTGATCGCACTGCTCAGGTACTCACCCGGAACCGGGTGCCGCATCAGCCAGAGGCCTTCTCCGAAGAGCACCAGGCAGTCGATCAAAAGCGCCAGGGCGAACCATGCGACAGGCTCGATCATGAACGCCAGAAATCCAGCCACGTAGATAAAGAAGCTTGAAGCGCCCTGATTTCGCGGGTAGTCCAGGGCCCCCAGCACAAACATTGCACCGACAAGGATGAACCGCGTTCGACGCGACTCGACCTTCGCGACCGCGATGTAGATCGCAAGGAAGAGCGCGTAGATGCAGATCGTTTCGATCCAGAAGCGAAGGTCGCGCCGCAGCACCGGCTCGATGAAGTAGAAGCCCGAGTACGCGAGCCAGATATAGCTCCAGACTTTCCTGTCCTCCACCTCTTGCGGAGGTCCGCACTCGCTGCCCGACATGGTCGCGTCTCGTTGCATGGCCTTGTGCCTCAAAGTGTAGCTCAGGCGTTCTCCGCCCTGCGAAAGACGATCCAGCTTAGCCCGAGCATCAGCGCGGTAAAGCCCGCCAGCCCGCTCCAATGCGCCGCCAGTGAGATCGTATCGCCGTACCCGAAGATGCTCATCATAATCTGCGACAGGTGGTACGTCGGAAGGTATGGCGCGATCTTCTGCACGAAATGCGGCAGCATCCGCAGCGGGATCCAGAGGCCACTGCAGAACGACATCGGCAGGTAGATCAGGTTCACCACGCCCGGCGCCGCGTTCGCCGGAACCACCAGCGCCAGCAGCAGGCCCATGCTCGCGAAGACCACCGAGCCGACCGCCGCCACGCCCAGCATCTTTGCAATCTCAACCGGGGTCAACACGACCTCCGCGAAGGTCATCCCGATGACGATCAAGGTTGTAACGATGACCAGCCCAAATACGATCGACGTCACACACTTTGCAAGCAGGTAGGCCATCGGCGGCATCGGACTCGCACGCTTTACCTCCAGCCATCCCATCGCCAGCTCCGTCGCGAGGCCAACCCCGACGCCGAACAGTGCAGCGCCGATTACGCCGAAGCAGGCGTAGCCGCCCAGCATTGCCTTCGCGACACTGACGCCTCCTTCGTACGCATGCCGATTGGTCACGCCGAAGAGCACGTAGAACATCACCGGAAACCCGATGACCGACAGCGAGAACGAGCGGTTCCGCAGCAGCTTGAGAAACTCATACTTCGCTTCGTTCAGATAGAGAGGCAGCGCGCGCGCCGTGCGGCGTACGGGAAGAGCGATCGACGTTGTAGCCATGAAATCCTCCAGAAATATAGGTTGGTTGAGTGCT
This sequence comes from uncultured Sphingomonas sp., assembly GCA_964658405.1. Lineage (GTDB taxonomy): Bacteria > Acidobacteriota > Terriglobia > Terriglobales > Acidobacteriaceae > Edaphobacter. Next base: position 4,111 of record CAZZZQ010000189.1, on the reverse strand, counting down.
GTTAGTTAGCTGCCGGGGTCGGTGCGGTGAGCGCAAGAAACGCGTCTTCAAGCGCGGGACTCGCAATCTCCAACCCGCTCAGCGAGGCATCGCGCAGTAGCATCTCGCGGACCACTGCCTCCGCCTGCATCGCCGTCACCTGGGTCACGCCTGATCGCACGTTGACGGCCGTTACGCTCGGCAGCGTTCTCAGGAACTCCACCGTCAGTGTCGTTGTGCAGCGGATCGTCCGCCCGGCACCACGGCTCTTGATCTCCGCCGGCGTCCCCTCGGACACGACGCGCCCCTTGTCGATCACGATAATCCGGCTCGCCAGCGCATCCGCCTCCTCGAGATAGTGCGTCGTCAGCAGCACCGTCTTTCCGCGCGCCGCAAGCATCCGAATCTGGCCCCACAGGCCGCGCCGCGCCTCGATATCCATCCCCACCGTAGGCTCATCCAGAAACACCAGGTCGGGGTCGCCGCACAACGCCAGCCCGAACAGCAGCCGCTGCTTCTGGCCTCCGCTGAGGTGCTCGTACATTCGGTCTTCGATCCCCTGCAGCTGCGCGATCCGCACCACCTCCGCGTAAGCCAGCGGCGCCGGATAATAGCTGCGAAAGAGCGCGATATGCTCCTTCACCTTCAGCGTCTTCGGAACGCTCCCAACCTGCAGCATCGCGCCAACACGGGCACGCGTCGCCGCCGTTCGCGGGTCCGCGCCGAAGATCCGCACCGTCCCTGCGGTCGGCCCCGTCAGCCCGAGCATCAGGCGCACAGCGGTTGATTTACCGGCACCGTTCGGTCCCAGCAGGGCGACAATCTCGCCCGCATACAGGCTGAGGTTCAGCCCATCGAGCGCCGTCGTCGCGTCATACTTTTTCGTAACGCCACGGACCTGCGCGACGATCCCGGATGAATCCGCGGGCCTCGGTACGCCTTGCACAAACTGCTCTTCGATCAACGCATGTGCCGCCATCGGTCACTCCTCGGGAGCGGAAGTCTCCGTCTCTAACGAGAAGCATCAGACCTCGCGATCACGCGCACCAGTGCAGCGTGTCACTCTTTGGAGTGACAAATGTCAGGCTTGAAGTGCGCCCTGCGCGGGCGGCGATCACTTCGTGATTTTTAATTGCTTCGCGTGGCGCTCCCGATGGTCCCGAACAGACTTCTAGGCCAACCAACGGGCGGCCCATAGAAGTCACCCTCGCCGAGACAAGGACACGCGTCCCGAAGTGACCGCCCCACGCGCGGTGGGCCCGGCCGGCAGGCCATCTCACTACATGTAATCCACGCCATACTGCACCGGAATCTGCGTAAACGCGATCCGCGTCGGCGCCGACTCGCGTGCCGGGAGCATCCCCGCAAAGTGCAGCGTCGTATGCCCATACTTCAGATTCAGCTTGTCCATCGTCGCCGACAGCTCGCCCCGATTGCCCTCATCGCCAAAGAGCGTCTCCTGGTATTCACTCTCAGGGATCAGGTCGCGCAGCGTCACACCCACAAAGAACGGTCGCTCGAACTCCGCACCCTGCGGCCGCTGCTGCCAGATACCGCGCAGCACTTCGAGCAGCGTCAGTGTGTCGTGGCAGGCACGAAAGCGCGCCTCCATCCCCCAGCTCGACTGCTTGATCCCGGAGAAGTGCTTCTTCGCATTCACACGCGCAGCCTGCTCCCGCGTCAGCTGGTAGCGGATCGTCACCGCCATCGAGGCCGCGTAGAACTTCTCCATCCTGAGCCGCATCGACGCCTTGTGCAGCAGCTTGTGCGCCACCGCCCACGACCCCGCCTGGCTCCGATGCTCCGGCCCCAGCACGTGTGAGTGGCCAAGCGACTTCTGCACCTCGCTCGCCACCGGCGCACCGTCATCGCCTGAGTCCGCCCCACGCAGCCAGTGAAAGAGCCGGTCGCCCCACACACTGTCCCAGAGCGTGTGCATCCCCCGCCGATCGAGCGCCAGCAGCTGCTCCATTGTCGTAATGCCCTTCGCGTTCAGCCGAACCTCGGTCTTCGCGCCGACGCCCGGCAGATCGCGCAGCTCCAGGTGCGCGATCGCCCGCGGAAGCTGCGACGGCAGCAGGCCGATCAGACCGTCCGGCTTCTGCATATCGCTCGCAATCTTCGCCAGGTAGCGATTCGGAGCCATGCCGATCGAGCACCGCAGCGTCTCGCCGACGTCGTCCTTGATCGCCTGCTTGATCTCCAGGGCGATCTTCCGCGCCCGCGGCGGCTCCTGCTCCCGCCCGATCAGCTGGCAGACCATCTCGTCGATCGAAGGCGTGTGCGCCACCGGGCAGCACCGCTCCACCGCCGCCGCGATCTTGTGCGAGTACGCCGCATATTCGTTGTGATTGCCCGCGATCAGGACGATATCCGGGCAGATCTTCTTCGCCTCGCCGACCTGCGTGCCGGTCTTGATGCCCAGCGCCTTCGCCTCGTAGCTCGCCGCGATACAGCAGGTCGTATCGGCCAAGGTCGGAACCACGGCCAGCGGCCGGTTGCGATACTCCGGATGCATCTGCTGCTCCACCGACGCGAAGAAGCTGTTCAGGTCGATATGCAGAAAGCCGAAGCGGTCGGGTTGGGGGGCGGCAGCCATGGGCAAGTCCTGCCTTTATTCTATTCGCTTTTTGTTCGTTCCACGCGCCGCAGATCAGGCCTTCGCGCGATACCGGAAGCAGCGTACATCGTGGTCATCGACCATCCCGACCGCCTGCATCCACGCATAGACGATGACCGGCCCGACAAACTTGAAGCCGCGCTTCTTCAGAATCTTCGAGATCTCCTCCGAGAGCTCGGTCTTCGCCGGAACAGCCTCGCCCACCTTGCGTTTGTGGACGATCTGCTTCCCGCCGGCCAGTCCCCAGACGAACTCCGAAAAATCCTCGCCCCTGGCCTGCATCTCCATGTAGATGCGCGCACCCGCAATCGTCGCCTGGATCTTCGCCCGCGCCCGGACGATGCCCGGATCGTCCATCAGCCGCGCGACATCGGCCTCGTCGAACGTGGCAACCACCTTTGGATCAAAGCCCCGAAACGCCGCGCGGAAGCCCTCGCGCTTCTTGAGAATTGTGATCCAGGACAGGCCTGCCTGGAAGCCTTCGAGCATCAGCGTCTCCCAAAGGACACGGCTGTCCCGCTGCGGAACGCCCCACTCCTCATCGTGATACGCACGGTAGACCGGATCGCTGTCGGACCAGGCACACCGATGAACGGGCACTATTTGTCGATCTTCAGATCAATCTGGAAGGAGTTCTTGCTGTCGAAGGAGCTGATCGTCTTGGTCGAGCTCTTCTTGCCGTTGCTCTCCGCCCACAGCTCATAGTCCGTCCCGGCCGTCAGCTGGCCGAAGCGATAGCTGCCATCCGTCTCCGAGATGAAGCTCTTGACCGCCAGCGAGTGGTCGTTCTTCAGATAGACGACGGCTCCAGCGATCGCAGCCTCACCCTTATCCGTCACCTTGCCCTGGACCGTGCGCTGTACCGGGCCACGCTGCGCTGCGAGAGGAACACCACGCACTGCCACTGCACCGAGCGAAAACGAGCACGCAAGCAGAAGAAGTTTTACCGGAAGACGACGCGTCATGGAGGTCGAACTAGTCATGGAATCAAGTATAAAGCCCTACTCGTCGTCTTCGTCATCAGGCCGGGAATGATCCTCATCGTCATATCCTGCCGTGTCGACCGGGACCACCTCAAGCGGGTCCAGCGAGGTGATCTCGAGGTCCGTGCCGCACTCATCGCACTGCACCGTCTCGCCCTCTTCGACCTCGTCCACATCCACCACAATCGGGTTATCGCACTCGGGACATACAACAGCCATACTCTTCACCTCTAAGCTTCGGCTCGCCGGCACCCTATGGGATGATAGGACACACGGTTAAAATGCGAGCACCTTCGCTATTACTAGCGATGGCCCGCCCCCACGTCAAGCGCACGATCCACAGCTGTCTCAGCATTCGATGAATTTTCATTGCTCTGCTCAACAAGGATGAACCTCGTGACCCTTCGGATCCGCCATGCTGCCCCCATCGCCGCCGTTCTCTTCTCAGGCGTCCTGCTCTCACGTACGCAGCTCCTGCCCGCGCAGATTCCCCTCCAGCCAGCGCCGTCGCAGATTCAGCCCGCCCCCG
>CAZZZQ010000188.1:3631-6837 GCA_964658405.1 uncultured Sphingomonas sp. | reverse complement strand
CAACTCTTGCGATGAGCGCGAGGATCGCGGTGGGGTTGGCGGCGGCGGTGAACTCCATGTCTTGGTGAGGATGTATCCCGCTCTTGGGGGTATGAGCTATGGCGTGTGCAGCTCGTCCTCCTCGCACATCCATGTAGGCCAGAATATGCTCGCCTTCGTTCGGTTTATCGCCCCCTTTTCCAACTTTCACGATTCGCCTACCTGATTCTTCTGGGGTTGCCTTCTCTGCCAACGCCTTCAACCTCTCCATCTCATCCTTCTGCATCACGCCACTTCCTTTCTCTCCGCTGCCTTAGCTACCTCAGCCGCTTTCTTGCGCTCGACAGCCTCAATCTCCCACCGCGAAACCCATGCTTGCAGCCGCTCAGACATCATCGGTCAATCTCCTATCTTTCAAGTGGTGCGGTCAAACTAGCCCGTACAGGGTGCGTCGTCGTATGTGCGGCGAGCTTCGGGGCGTGAATCGCTCGCTCTAACATCCCCGCTTCGCCTTCCCTGTTTTGCCTAGATATGGCTAGGTCCACTACCTCGTGCGTAGAGGCCGGTCGGCTGGACTAGACCTGTACAGGCGACTTCAACCGCGAGCCGCCCCCATGCGAGAGCGGCCCGTGGTGGGTTAGGCTGCGGGTGATGGTGTTACAGTCGTGGAGATGGTGGTGGATGGAACGCCCGACGTGGGTACAGGCGCACCAAAGGCGTTCAGGAAGGCGACTAGGCCGTTTGAAGCGGCGGTGAGCTGATCGGCGGTGGGCGTCGGCAGGCCATGCTGTTTGGCAAAAGCAAGGACTTCCGGTGATACATCTGCGATCACAAGCGCGGCCTTCATGGTCCCAGAACCAGTCTGCTGTCCAGCCGCCGTCGCCAATGCCTCAGTCTTGATGATCTCGGTCAGCCAAGTATTGGCGATGGTGATGATTCCCGTGGCGGCTGGGCCGACGCCCGCAGCAGTTGCGCCGATGATTGCGAGGTTTTCTCCGGATGCGATGACCTGCTGGCCTTTCGCGCTGCCCAGCCACGCGAATACGCCTTTGATGTCTTTGCCGACTGCTGAAAGGAAACTCATGCTATGCTCCTCCGCTTTCGCGGGTTGGGTTGATGGTGCGGTTGGTAGTGCAAACAGCATCCGAGATTTTGCCTCGGCTAACTGTTCAGGCGTCAGCAACTCGTTCCAAGCCCCACACCCTAAGAGTGACGAGGACGTTGAGGGTCGAGCGGCCAGTGCGGACGCCATAAGAGTTGCGAGAGGTTTGGGGTTGGGCGCGGCAGGTTGAGGCGTTGCGGACTTGTCCGCGTGGCCGTCCAAATGGGCGAGTATGCGAAGGAATCTCTCGCGGATCGGCATCAGGACACCTTCTCTTTTTTCACCAAAGCACGAATTGCAAGAACCGTGGCTTGGATGCGCGTCACCTTTAGGCCAGTTTTATCCGTCAGGTGACGTGCGAGCTTCGTCAGGTTGTCGTTATCCGACTCCATCAGTGCAACATGAAAACGCTTGGTTGGCATTACTTTATTTCCCCCATTGTTCTGCCATTGCTAGCGCTATGCCTTCATATGTGCGAGCGCGTTGCGCTGAACGATTCGCCGACGGGGCTAGTTTATTTTGTCCGCTGTCGGTTTGGTTTGCCCAGCGCGGCTTGCCATCCACCATGCGAGGAGGAATTTGCTTCGTTGGGATGAGGCGTGGAAGGTTTTTTAGTCTCAGAAGCGTGGCTTTGCTGGCATCATCTCCGAACTGGTGAGGCTGGATGATCTGCTTTCCCCATCCAAAGACTGATATCTCGGTCAATTCTCGTGCATAACCATGCATAACCGAGTTCTCGACGCATATTCGCTCAGACGGAAGACCGGCCATTTCTTCGTAAAACTTCGCCGCTTCTTCCATCTCCCGCCACTTATCCGCGTCAATCCCATTCGCTTTTTTCCCGCCAACATAAAGGCGTAGAACCCCGGAATTGCAGAGCCTGCGGCACTCGGGGTGAGCAATGATGATGTCCCAAGGTCCGTATGTTCGAGCGCAGTAAACAGCGTCCATCTGGTAATGATTCGCCGCACGATCCTCAGCCTGTTCAAGATCGACAGACCATGCGCATATACCGCGCCTCCAGAACGCACGACGTATTACTCCGGACCTCTCGCACGCCACAAGCACTCTCATGCGATTGGCTCCAAGTCCCTATTGAACGCATAGGACTTGTGACCGTCCATGAACTGGATCATGCTAATCACCTTTCCGCGCCGAAGCGATACACAGGTCTCACCCTTCCGTCCATGCAGGTCCGCTGTGTAGATGTATTGTGCCATCGGGGTTTCTCCTTGATTCAGAATGTACGCGCAATGTTTCTATGTTGCAAGAGAAAAAAGAAAGAAAGTTTTCTCTTGACACATTCCGCCGATGATTCTACTGTTGCATTCATCGGAGGCAGCATGACCCGCCCAGACCAACCCCGCCACCACATCTCAACCCTTCACTTCTCCCGTTCCGCCGCCGTCTGGATGCGCCTCAAGCCTCTGGCCCTGTTCGCGGGTGCGGCCCTATCCTTCACCCTCTCATTCCTGTTCGCCGTGCGCTGCTGGTTCGGCGGGTCGGATTGGGAGATCGCAATCGGCCTGGTGCTGTTCTTCGTCGGCGTCGGCTGCATTTACAAGTTTATGTATGGCACCAAAGGAGAGATTCTATGAGGCGGTTTAGCTGGCAGGAGTACGCAGACAGTGTGGCGGCAGGTAAGCCACTGAAGGTAGTGGATGGAAATGGGGATGAGGCTAAGCAGCTAATTTGCTTTACAGGCTTGAGTGAGTTCGAAGATAAGCAACCTGTTTATGGGGTTGTGAGCGGACAAGTTGAGTGCTGGACGAAAGAGGGAATCTGGAACATTCATGGAACATCCTTAGGCCGCAAAAGGAATATCAAATTTGCCGAGGTTCAAGTATGAACTCCAACTACCCACCCCACGCTTCCGCAGTCGCCTACGAGGCCCACGGCGACCTAGACCCCATCGTCCCCATGTGCATCGTCTGCGGCGAGGCTCCGGCGATTGAGGATGATTGCTGCTTCGTCCATGCGTTCGATAACTTCGTGCAGGAACTGAGCGCGGCTTGGCTGGCGGGCGATGTGCCGATGCAGCGGCGGTACGAGGGCTATATTCAGGATTTGGCGGGAAAGGGAGGTGCGTGATGGCAAGACCGATTACAGCCAATATGCAGCGCAT
>CAZZZQ010000188.1:0-3621 GCA_964658405.1 uncultured Sphingomonas sp. | reverse complement strand
CGGCATCAGCGGACGTTCCATTGTGACATGGTTGAACAAGAGCTACGATCCCAGCGGGGTTATAGAAGGTCTGCGTGGTTTGACCAAGCGGGGTTTGATTGTGATGACTCCGCAGGATGACCCTACCGACGAGTTTCGTCAGAGATATCCAGATCGCCTCAAGGCTATTTATTCCCTTCCAAAGGAACCGCACGCATGACCCACTCAATTCAATCCCCAGTCTGCGAGGTCTGCAACCGCACACCCTCGCTCTACGTCGTCGGCAAGCGGTTCTTCTGCAAGCTGCATCAGGCGGAGGCGATCCAGGCCGCACGCTCAACAGGCAACGACAGCAGGGCGCACGGTCGCCCAGAGTTCAAAACGGAGGCAGCATGAATAAGAGCGAAGAGAAAAGTTATACGGCTACCGAGGCTGTATTTATTGCAGCGATTAGCCCGTTCCTGCTTACAGGGATTGTGTTGTTCGATATCCCGTTTTGGTTTTGGAAATCTTACGTTGCAACCAAAGCATGGAATTGGTTCGTTATTGGCTATTTCCATCTTCCGACCATCACGATTCTACCGTTCATGGGTGTTTCATTGGCGTTCTCTCTGTTTCGCCCATACGACACCCCTCATAAAGGCCACGAGTTGGATTGGGTAGGCTGGCTAGCGTTCAAGGTTTCCGGTCCTGCGATTACGCTCTTAGTCGCCTACATACTTCATCGCTTCACCGCCTAAAGGAGGCAGCATGAGCATCAATCAGCAGCAGAAGGTTAGGCCGGAGGATATTGAGGGGCGGGAGGAGTGGATTGAGGCAGCGCGGGAATGTTGGTTTACTAAACGCCCGTTTCCTGAAGTCATCGCCGCCGTTCTCGCCGAGATCGTTAACAACCCGCCAGATCTTCAGGAGGAAGCAGATAAGGTCTTGCTGTGGGATAAGTTTATGAACGGCAATAGGTACAATTCCTACCTTCCGCTAGTTTCCGCATGGCTCCGCATCGCCTTTCTCAAGCCCAAGCCCGTCGTGCCGGATGCGATCAAGGGGATGATGTGGGATCGTGAACACGTTCACGATCAGGAATGGTCCGACAGTAACGAGAGCATTGCGATGAAACATAACTCGGACATCCTCGCTGCATACAACGCCGGAAAGAAGGAGCAATCGTGAGCGACAGCCAGATCGCAGTACAGCAGAACCAAGTTACCCCGATGGACCTGAGTCAGAAGGCATCGGCGGCGGGCGCATCCATCGAACAGATGCAGCAGCTATTTGACCTCAAGCTCCGCGTGGAGGCGGATGAGGCGAAGAAGGCTTTCAACCAAGCTTTTACCGCGTTCAAGGCTGAAGCCGCAGTCATCGTCAAGAATGTGGACGTGAAGGCCGGTCCACTTGTGGGGACCAAGTATGCCAACCTTTTTGGCGTCTGCAACTCGGTAATCCCAGTCATGGCGAAGCATGGACTAAGCCACTCATGGAGGCTCACGCGAGATGAGCCGGCGTGGATGGAAGTCACCTGCACAATTCGGCACAGCCTTGGTTATTCCGAGTCTGTTTCGATGGGAGCAGCACCGGACACTGGGCCTGGGCGCAACGCGATTCAGGCGAGGGGAAGCGCAAAGTCTTACCTTGAGCGATACACGCTTCTGGGAATCACCGGCATGGCGGCTTCCGATCAGGACGATGATGGACGCGCCACCGCATCAGCAGGCCCAGAGCCGCCCCGCATGGCCGAGGATGACATTCGCTACCACCTTGAGCAGATCGACGCCGCCACGGACGAGGTATCGCTCAAAAAGGCATTTGCAGCGGGATACAAGATTGCTCAGGATATGGGCGATAAGGCGACCGTGACAGCCCTGATGCGGGCGAAGGATGCGAAAAAGAAAGGATTCCCCGCGTGAAGGTCTCATACTGCGAACAGGGTTCGGGCGAGTGGCTGCAAATGAGGATCGGCAAAGTGACGGCATCCCGCGTTGCCGCCGCTATGTCTTTCCTCCAGCGCGGCGGCGAGTCTAAGGCGCGTGCGGACCTCAAGCGCGAGCTGGCGGCTGAGATCATCACTGGCACAGTTGACCCACACGGCTATGTATCGTCATACATGAAGGACGGCACGGCGGCAGAACCCTACGCCCGTGCCGCCTACGAGGTCGAGTATGACGTTTCCGTGGATGTCGTGGGGTTCATCTTCCACCCCACGATTGAACGGGCCGGCGCGAGTCCCGATGGGCTGGTGGTTGGAGGCAAAGGGGGCTTAGAAATCAAGGCTCCCAAAACCACAACCCACATCGAATACCTTGAGGCAAACATTCTTCCCCCAGACTATGAGCCGCAGGTGATGTTCAACCTTGCGTGCTCGGAATACGAATGGTGGGACTTCGTTTCCTGGGATGACCGCATGACCTCTCAGTTCAAGCTATTCCGCAAGCGCGTCTACCGCGACGAGAAGCGCATCGCGGAGATCAACGCGGGTGTGACTCAATTTCTCCGCGAAGTAGATGAGAAGATCGAACACCTTCGCAAGCTATACCCCGCCAAAGAGCGCGTGCCGATAGTCCAGAGCATTGAGGATGAGAGCCTGGGCGTGCAGGACGCCGATATTCAATCATGGTGGAATTCTCAGGAGGGTAAGTGATGGATCGTGAAGACGTGTTGGCAGGAGTCAAAAAGGGCGATTACGTTCTGGAGTATTACGGAGGTTTCGGTTCGAGACTTGAGAAGCGTCTGGTGACCCACACCACCACCACGCAAGTTCACAGTGACTCGCGCAGGTATCGCCGATCTGATGGTTATGTCATTGGTGATTCATCACAATGGTTCCGAACGTCCGCATCCAAGTTTGACGCTGCACGCTGGGCGGAGCACCAAGAGAAGTTGCGCCGCGAATCCACTGTCCGCAAACTGTCTGAATTGAACTGGAGTGCTGTCGGATGGGACGTGCGGGATAAGGTAATCGCTCTGTTGGAGGCCACCGATGCCACACGTTGACGTAATCCGAGGGGTTGCCACGTTTCCGGACGGACGGGAGGTTTGTCGCAAGGATTCCAAGTGGGGCCGTGGAGAGTACATCTCACGCACGATGACCATGCGGTATCGCCAGGATGAGCTATGCGCGATTTGCGGCGAGTGGATGGACCCTTATGACACCACGTTTGACCATGAGGGCGGTAGGGGAATGTCGGGGTTCAAGCGCGACGACAGAACTTCTATCGACGGCAAACCTTTCAATGCCGCCGTTCACTGCAATTGCAATTCGGCCAAAGGGTCTCGCAGATTCCATTGGGACGATAACGGCAAGTACATCGAGGTGAAGCGATGAGCGATTGCGGAGTTTGCATAGGTGGTTACGATGAAGGCTATTCCTACGACTTTTTCAACCGAGAGCATCGCAAAGCGAGGAAAGAGCATAAGTGCTGCGAGTGCCGACGGATAATCTTTGTGGGCGAGACGTATGTCCATGATCGCGGAAAGTTCGATGGCGATATCTTCACGGCTAAGACGTGCTCACATTGCACGGAGATTCGCTCAGGATTCACCTGCGAAACTTCTTCAGCCTACGGAGAGCTTTGGGCGGAGATGAAGGAAAAGGTGATAACTCCGCTGACTAACCCATCACCTGACTAGGTCGCAAACGCTAATATC
>CAZZZQ010000187.1:0-6875 GCA_964658405.1 uncultured Sphingomonas sp. | reverse complement strand
TCAATCTTTGGCTGGCAGAAGCCGTGCTATCTCCTGCAGGACGGCTACGCCGACACCTTCAAGGAGCTGATGGAGACGGTCGAGTGGCAGAACTACGGTACGGAGAGTGGTAACCCGCGCTGCGCAAACTGCATGGTGCACTCGGGCTACGAGGCCAGCGGCGTCAACTACACCTTTGGATCCATCAAGGGTCTGCTCGAGACGGCGAAGGCCATCTTCTTCGGAAAGTATGAGGATGCGGGCGCCGAAAAGATCCTGAACGAGTGGCCTCGCGCACAACATGGCCCCCTGGTCCAGATCGCCGCGCTCGCTGCGGTTGATCCCCAGGCCGCGCATAACGCAGCCGAGCTGCAGGAAGTCTCGGGAGACTAATTATGGCCACCGATACCCAGGAATCCGCAAAGATCGAGCAGCTGTCTCACGAGAATCCCGACGAGATCGAGGTTGCTGCCGGACGTGAGCGCGAGCAGCTTGAGGGGTCCATCCCGGCGCTCGCGACCGATGCCGATATTCGCGACGCACTCGAGAAGGCCTTCGACTATCGCGGGGATATTACCGTGACGAAGAAGGATGGCAGCCAGGTCCAGGGATATCTCTTTGACCGCCGGACTGGTGCTTCTCTTGCCGAGTCGGTCGTTCGGATTATGCCGGCGACGGGTGGGGGCAAGGTGAATATTGCTTACTCCGATGTGGCGGCGCTGGCCTTTACCGGTCGCGATACGGCCGCTGGAAAAACCTTCGAAGCCTGGGTGAAGAAGTACTGGGCGAAGAAGGCAGCTGGCGAACAGAACATCCAGATAGAACCCGAAAAGCTGGACTGAACCACTCCAACAGCGTAGCGTAGTCGAAGAAAAATGTAGCCGTGCGGCGTCTTCCCTGCACGAGGAGTAGACCAGACGTGCGCGCATTTATCACGGGTTCGACCGGGTTTGTCGGCAGTCACGTCGCCCGGGTTTATGCGGCGCAGGGCGCATCGCTCCGGCTCCTGACGCGTCAGACCAGCAAAACAGCGGCTCTTGAAGGCTTGAACGCCGAGCTTGTAACCGGCGACCTGCGGGATGCGGGTAAGCTGCGGTCGGCGCTGACAGGCTGTGACGCACTCGTTCACGTCGCGGCGGACTACCGCTTATGGGTCACGGACCCGGACGAGATGTATGCGGCCAACGTAACCGGGACGCGCGATCTGCTGCGGCTGGCTCGTGAGGTCGGGGTGGAGCGGGTGGTCTACACGTCGAGCGTTGCGACCATGGGTTTCAAAAAAGACGGCACCATCGTCAATGAGGCGACGCCTGTTGGTCTGGCCGACATGATTGGCCACTACAAGCGCTCCAAGTTTCTCGCCGAGCAAGAAGCCGTGAAGGCTGCAGACGCTGGCCAGCACATCGTGATCCTGAACCCGACGACACCGATCGGGCCGGGCGACGTGAAGCCGACCCCCACCGGACGGATCATCGTCGACTTTCTCAACCGGAAGTTTCCAGCGTATGTCGACACCGGCTTGAATCTTGTCGATGTGAATGAGATCGCGCAGGCCCATTTCACCGCGCTGACCCGCGGCACGCCTGGGGAGCGATACATCCTGGGGGGCGAAAACCTTACTCTGAAGCAGATTCTGGATCGAATGTCCGCCATTACCGGGCTGCCTTCTCCAACCATGAAGGTTCCCAATGCGGTCGCCATGGCCTTCGCATTCTTCGACGAAAACATTACCGGCAGGCTGCTGAAGAAGGAGCCAAGAGCCACGGTTGAGGCGGTTCGTATGGGGAAGAAGATGATGTTCGCATCTTCGGCCAAAGCGGAGCGCGATTTGGGGTTCCGCGTGATTCCTGTCTATCATGCGATGCGTGCGGCGATCGACTGGTTTGTGGCGCACGATTACGCGCCGGCGTTTGCTCCAGCTACGTCTCGGCAGCAGGCATGAAGGGAACGATTGCGATCATCGCCGCACTTCCCGGCGAACTCAAGCCGCTCGTCTCGCCAAAGAGTGGCGGCCCGCGCTGGCTGCGACTGAAGGCCCCCAAGGGAACGGTGCTCTGGGAGCGAACGCATCCTGAAGGCCGCTGGATCGCAGGCTGCTCTGGCATGGGCGGCGAGCGGGCGAGATTGACGCTGCAGCAGATCGAGCGCTATGCCGCGGTTGACGCCCTCTGTTCGGTAGGCTGGGTCGGGGCAATTGATCCGGAGATCGATGCAACCTCCGTCTGGCGGATCGCGCAGGTCATCGATACCCAGACGGGGGAGCGTTTTCAGACGGCCCACTTTGAGATCGCTCACAGTGATCGATGGCCGATCCTTGCGACGACCATACGGGTCGCAGACGCCCCTGAGAAGGTTCGGCTCGCCGCCAGCTATGGTGCACGCCTCGTCGATATGGAAGCTGCAACGCTGGCCCGAATCGCTGTCGCTCGCGGCATCCCGTTCTACAGCTTCAAGGCCGTCTCCGACGAGGCAGATGCGAAGCTGCCTGACCTGAACCGGTTCATCCGGTCTACCGGCACAATGAAAATGCCGTCGTTCCTGGCCCATGTGGCGATCCGGCCGCGTACGTGGCAGGGTCTTCGGCAGTTGGGACGGTACAGCGCCATGGCCTCGCAACATCTGGCTGAGACTGTCCAGCTATGGCTTGACGACCAGCACTTGTCTACTGATCCATTGAACTCCTTCGAGGAGGAATGAAAGGCTTGATGAGCGACTCTCCTGTAATCCCCGCAACGATGCGAGCGGCCGTCTATCGCGGCGTCAACGATGTGCGCGTCGAGACGATTCCTGTACCTGCCATCGAGGCGGGCGAGGTACTCCTGAAGATCGATACCTGTGGAATCTGCGGGACCGACCTGAAGAAGATTCACACGGGATCGCACAGCGCGCCGCGTGTCTTCGGGCATGAGATGGCCGGGACAATCGTGGCGGTCGACGAGGGTGTGTCGAAGTTTGCGGTCGGTGATCGGGTGATGGCGTACCACCATATCCCCTGCGGTCATTGTTACTACTGCCGCAAGCAGACCTTTGCCCAATGCGAGGTCTACAAAAAGGTCGGCTGCACGGCAGGTTTTGCGCCCTCGGGCGGCGGATTCGCGGAGTATATCCGCGTCATGGACTGGATCGTCTTGGGCGGCCTGGTGAAGATTCCCGACCATGTCCCCTTTGAGCAGGCCGCCTTCATCGAACCGACCAACACCTGCCACAAGGCAGTCCAGATGCTGAACCTGAAGCCGGACGAGACGGTGCTCGTGATCGGGCAGGGGCCCATCGGAATCATGCTGGCGGCGTTAGCGCAACGGACGGGCGCAACGGTACTGACGAGCGACCTGTATCCGGAGCGCCATGCCGTCGCGGCAACGTTTAATCTGACGCATTCGCTGGATGCGCGCGGTGACGTCGTGGCCGCGGCGAAGGCGGCGACGGAGGGCCGGGGCGTCGATGTCTGCCTGCTTGCTGTGGGCGGCGACGCGTTGATCAGGATTGCGATGGATGCGGTGCGGCCGGGTGGACGTGTGATGCTCTTCGCGGCGACCCAGCATGGCGAGGCGCCGTTCGACCCGGCGGCTGTCTGTATGGATGAGAAGACCCTGATGGGGTCGTATAGCTCATCGGTCGCGATCAACGATGAGGTTGCGCAGATCGTTTTTGATGGCTACAAAGACGGCTTCGATTTGACGCAGCTGATCTCACATCGATTCTCGCTGGAGGATGCGGTTGAGGCAATCGCGCTGGCCTCACATCCGCAGGCGAATTCGTTGAAGATTGTTATCCAGCCCACAAGCTGAGAGCAGGGGCGCCTGAACGCCGGGCGCCGCTTCGTAGTTTTACGCTTTGCATGCTCTGGCCCGATCGACGCTAGTCTCGCAGGCCGCGTTTGCGAACCTCGACGTTCAGGCGCTTGATCTTCTGGTTGAGCGTCGAGAGCGGGATCTTGAAGTACTCTGCCGCCTCCGTCTGGTTCCAATGGCAGCGCTCAAGACGATCCGCAATGATCCGGCGCTCAATCTCCTCCATCAGGTCGAAGAGTGACGCATCCGGACGGTGGTCAAGGATGCTCGCCGAGTAGGTGCTGCCGGTCAGTTGATTGGGGAGCAGGTCGGCCGTGATGTTCTTCGAGGTCGACAGCACGACGCCACGCTCCATCGCGTTCTCCAGCTCACGGACGTTGCCCGGCCACTCATAGTCCATCAGTACCCGCATGGCGTCAGGGGCGAGGACGCGCGCATCCATGCCGTTTTCTTCCGCATAAAACTTGAGGAAGTGCGAGACGAGTAGGGGAATGTCTTCACGGCGCGAGCGAAGCGGCGGAAGCTCCAGGCAGATGACATTGAGTCTGTAAAAGAGATCCTCGCGGAAGCGGCCATCGCGAACAGCCTGCTGCAGATTGACGTTGGTCGCGGCGATGATGCGAACATCGACCTGGATCTCAGAGGTTCCGCCTAGGTGCATGAAGCGGCGATCCTGCAAAACGCGGAGGATCTTGGCCTGCATGTCGATCCCCATCGTACCGATCTCGTCGAGGAAGAGCGTGCCGCCGTTTGCGACCTCAAACAGACCCTTCTTCGAGCTGACAGCCGAGGTAAACGCACCCTTGACGTGACCAAAGAGGGTTGACTCCAGCAACTCAGACGGGACGGCGCCGGTATTAACCGGAACGAAGGGCTTGTCGCGGCGGGGCGAGTTCGCGTGAATCGCCTTCGCGACAAGCTCTTTACCCGTGCCGCTCTCGCCCTGGATCAGGATGGTCGAGCGGCTGGGGGCGACCTGGCTAACCATGTCAAAGAGGCGCAGCATGGGCTCGCTCTTGCCGACAATGTTTTCGAAGTTGTACCGCTGCTTGAGCGTGCGCTTGAGCTGGACGACCTCTTCCTCGGCGCGATGCCGGGAGATGGCGGTGCGAATGTCAGCGAGCAGCTTCTCGTTGTCCCACGGCTTCTGGGTGAAGTTCTGGGCACCGGCTCGGATGGCGTCAACGACATTCCCTACCGTCCCATAGGCTGTGATCATGATGACCGGAAGCTCCGGCTGTATATCGAGGATCCGGGGCAGCAGGTCGATGCCGGTCTCACCGGGGAGCGCGAGGTCGAGCAGGAGCAGGTCGAACTGGTTGCGTGAGAGCGTATCCAGGCCGGAGCTGCCGTCGATGGCCATCGTGACGGAGAAGCCTTCGAGCGTCAGCAGCGTCTCGAGCGACTCGCGAATCGCAGCCTCGTCATCGATGATGAGGATGCGTGCCCCGGTGGCGTCACGGAGAGCGCGCGGTGTTGAAAGGGAGGCGATATCGGGGGCGTCAGTGACTTCAGGCATGGATCGTGGACCTCGTATCTGCTGCGGGCTTTGCGGTCGGGAGGGCCATCTGTGGAACTTCCTGCAGGGCGGAGAGCAGGGTAGCGGCAGGGAATTCAAGGCGGAAGGTTGTACCTACACCGATCTCGCTGTCGACGTGGATCTTTCCGGCATGCTCCTGCATGATCCCGTAGGTCACGGCGAGACCAAGTCCTGTCCCCTTCCGCTGACCCTCCTGTGGGGTAGCTTTGGTCGTAAAGAAGGGGTCATAGATCCGGTTGAGATGCTCGCGTTCGATCCCATTCCCCGAGTCCTGGACGAGGATGCAGACGCAGCCTTCCTGGTGCTCGGTCGTGATCCGAAGGGTCGGCTTCGGCATGCCGTGCATCGCGTCCTTGGCGTTGAGCAGCAGGTTCAGCACGACCTGCTGCAGCTTGCCCTGGTTCCCCTTGATCGGAGCAAGGCCCGGCTCGAAGACCGTATCGACCTTGATCTGCGAGGTCTTAAACTGGTGCTCGAGAAGGGTCAGGGTGTCACGAAGGAGCAGGTTGAGATCGACGCTGGTGAACTCGCTTCCGCTTGTGCGGGAGAAGTTCAGGAGGCCGTTGACGATCTCGGAGGCGCGGAAGGTCTGCTGCGTAATCTTCTCGAGGATGGGGCCGAGGCGCTGGCTCATCTGCTCGTCGGCGCGCATGTGCTTGGTCAGCATCTGGGTGTAGCTCGAAATGACCGCCAGCGGTGTGTTGACCTCGTGAGCGACGCCGGCGGCAAGGAGGCCGATCGAGGAGAGTTTCTCGGATTGTGTCAGCTGTAGCTCAAGCTCGATACGGTCGGTGATGTCGTCGACCAACACAATTCGGCCTACCGTGATCATCTCGCGGGTGACGAGAGGTGCGATGGCGATATTCGCGATGCGGTACTCGCCGTTGGGCAGCGAGAGGCGGAACTTGTAGAGGGTGTGTGTGCCGTGGTCGTCGCGCACGCTGGCGAAGCGGGAGATGAACTCGGGCGGGAAGACGGAAGAGAGTGGCTGGTGGAGAGCCTCGCGTCGGGGCTTCGAGTACATCTCCTCCATGGGAGCGTTCCAGCTCTCGATATTGTCCTCGAGGTCGACGGCGAAGACGCCGATGTTGATCGATTCGACGATGTTCTCGTGGAACTCCTTCAGGCGTTCGAACTCCGAGATCTTCGACTCCAGCCGTTGATAGAGCTGGGCGTTCTGGATCGCGATGCCGATGTAGCCGGCGAGCGATTCGAGAAGCTCCATGTCTTCGCTGGAGAGAAAATCGCCATCGTTTGTGCGACCGAGGCCAATGACCGCGACCGTCCGGGTCCCGCTGCCTTCGCGGTTTGCGACTCGACAGGGCAGATAGTAGTTCAGGTCCAGGCGCGATGCGGTCCGACGCTGATCCTCGGGAAGGTGAAGGACCTGCTGCGGGTTCTCGAGAAAGATGTGGCTGTTCGAGCCTGGCAGATCAAAGTCGAGGAAGCGGACGTCGAGGGTCTGCAGCTCGGCTGCCGGAAGGTTGGTCAGGCCGTGAGAGGCGGCGAGCTCGAAGACGCGCGGCCGCATAAAATCGACCGGCTCGGAGGCCAGGAAGACGGCG
>CAZZZQ010000186.1:0-6876 GCA_964658405.1 uncultured Sphingomonas sp. | reverse complement strand
TTCCGTTGCGGAGGAAGGTAACGGTGCCGCTCAGCGCTCCACCAGTGGAGTTGCTCTCCGTCGTGACGGCTGCCGTGAAGACGACTGCGGCACCCGGGACGATCGGATTGACGTTCGAGGAGAGAACCGTGCCTGAGGCAATCTGCTGCATCGTCTCAGTCAGCGGGGCGGAGGTCCCGACCGCGTAGACACTATCGCCGCTGTAGACGACGGTGATGGAGTGCTGTCCGGCAGTGAGGGAGGAGGTGGAGAAGCTGGCAGCGCCGCTCCCGTTCAGGGTCACGGTTCCAAGGGTCGAGGTGCCGTCCCTGAAGGTGACTGTGCCGGTCGGGATGATGGAGTTTACCCCGGTGACCTGGGTCGAGAAGGTCACCGATGTTCCGACCGGAACGGTGGCATTATTGGTGCTCAACATCACCGTAGCGGCGATCCCGTTGACCACCTGCTGGACCACATTCGACTGGCTGGTGCTGTCGTTCGTATCCCCGCCGTACGTTGCCGCGAGGGCATGGGTCCCGATCGTGAAGGTGGACGAGGTGATCGTCGCCGTACCCGTGCCGTCGAGCGTTGCCGTACCGAGAGCTGCGCCATCGTTGGTGAAGGTCACCTGACCAGTCGGCACCGCGCCGCCCGAGGAGACCTTTGCCATGATGGTGACCAGGCCGCCCTGAAACGAGGGGTTGGGGCCGGACTGCAGGACAGTCGTGGTCGCCTGCTTGACCACTTGAATGACAGCAGGTGAGGTGCTCGTCTCGTTGGTCGCATCACCCGCGTAGACCGCTGTGATGGTGTGGGCGCCAAGTGCGAGGCTGGCGGTGCTGAAGGTTGCAACACCAGTGTTGCCGGTGTCGACCAGTGCCGTCATTCCCAGGACAGTTGCACCATCCAGGAAGCTGACCATCCCTGTCATGCTGGTGCCCTGCGTCTTGACGATCGCCGTGAAGGTGACTGCCGTTCCGAAGCCGGAGGGATTGACGCTTGAGGTCAGCGTGGTGGTTGTGGGATCGACCGAGAGGACCTTGCCGGAGAGGCTGACGACCGCAGGCGTGTTGACCGCATCCGAGGGGATCGTCACCGTACCGATGGCCGGATCACCAAGTTCGGTAGGCGAGAAGGCAACTCCAAGGACGCAGGTGGAGTTGATGGAAAGGGTCTGGGGGAAGGCGCAGGTGGTCGATGCAGTATCGAGCGACGCGTTCGCGAGGACCGGGGTCTGCAAGGTAAGCGTTGCGTTTCCGTCATTCTCGATCGACTGTGACTGGGGCGACGAGGTCCGGTCAACACGAATGTCGTCATACTTCAACAGTGCCGCGTTGCCGCTGACCTTGCGAATTCGGTTATGGAACATGTCGGCGATGAACAGGTTTCCCTGGACATCGAGGTAGATCGAGTTTGGACCGTAGAGTCCGGCGATTGGTGCCGAACCGCCGTCACCCGTCATCTCCTCATCGCCGCTGCCCGCGATGTTCGTGATGATGTGGTTCGCAGCACTCAACTTGCGAACGATGTTCACTCCTGAATCGGCGATGAAGAGGTTGCCGGCAGGATCCACGGCCAGTCCGCTGGGCTGAGTAAGGATTCCATTCGTGGCGAGTCCAGAAACGTTTGCTCCCGGGTCTCCTCCACCGGCAACCGTCGTAACGATCCCGTTCGAGTCGATCATGCGGACCCTGTTGTTTTTCTGATCCGAGACGTACAGGTTGCCCTGAGTTCCGAACGCCAATCCGACGGGCGAGTTGAACAAGGCGTCGAGCGCCGGCCCACCATCCCCTGCGAAACCAGCGTTCCCGGTTCCGGCAAAGCGTGTAATGATGCCGGTCGTGAAGTCGATCCTGCGGATCTCCTGGTTGCCGGTATCAGCCACGTACAGCCTGTGCTGAGCATCGAGCGCGAGTCCGTTGACCACCGAAAGATGAGCTGCAACCGCGAGGCCGCCGTCCCCGATCGGGCCGGTCTGCCCCCCTACCCCGGCGATGGTGGTGATGATTCCGGTCGTGAAGTCGACCCTGCGAATGACGTAGTTCGAGCTATCGGCGAAGTACAGGATGCCCGCGCCATCCATCACGATCGCGGTCGGGTTGTTGATCTGGGCGTTTGTAGCGAGGCCCCCATCGCCACCATAGCCCGGCATTACGCCGCCGGCCACGGTGGTAATGTTCTGCGTCAGCGCATCCACCCTCCGGATCCGGCTGTTATCGGTATCGGAGATGTAGAGATTGCCCATCGAATCCACAACCTCGCCCATGGGGAGGAAGATGCCGGCCGAGGTGGCTAACTGGTTATCTCCGTTGTAGGTCCAGTTGACGTTTCCCGCGACTGTATTGATGACGCCCGGAACGAGAATGTTCAGAGGCCCGAGGCTTGTGCCAACCAGGAAGGTCGTCCCGATCGCTCCGCTGGTCGACTGGAGGACGACGGCTCCCGGACGCTGGCCAGGGAACTTGGGCTTGAAGGTGACTCCGACCGTGCAGCTCTGCGTCGCCAGCAGGGTACCCCCTACAACGCACGAGCCGGAGCCGTTTGCGAAGTACTCCAGGCTGGGCGCGCCCTGGGTGACGACCTGTATCGAGCTGATCGTCCCGCCAAGCGTGCTGGTGACGGTCACCGTCTGGTCCAGCGTGGACCCGATCGCGACCGGATTCGGAAAGGATGCGACCTGCGCATCCGCTTCGTTCACCGAACCGAGCAGGGTCAAAACGAGCGCGATGCAGAGTCCGGCTGCCAGCCGGAGAGTGCTGCGGGTCGAAAGCCTCGCCTTCGTAACCGACGTAACTACTTCGCGCGGAGACGTAGAAGTGCGATGGGTGACCTTGTTACCAAGAAGGGTGGACTGGTTACTTGCCTTGCGCATGTGAGCGTCCATATCGAGCACATAGAATTCCTTGCTGTTCCTGTCTTTTCTCTTCCCTACCGACTCGGCAAGCTGCGCTATAGGGTGGAGCGGACCACAGTAAGGAGTGCATCAATGTGACTAAAGTACCACGGCCCCCAGCACGTGGGTACTAAAATAACCATTGATAAAACCGAATGTGCGAGTAAACTTATGAAATTTGAAAATTTCAACTTTTATCGCGTTTGAAGCAATCCGATCGTCGCGCAGCGACGTTAATCGCGATCGCTAAATCTGCCTCCCGGGGGACGTACTACCCTAGAGGCATGAGCTTTCTCCGCCGGGGCACGACCTCGCTGCCCAACAGATCGACCCTCGCCTCAGCCGCCTTCACTCTTTTCGCGTTTGCACTCGTGCAGCCGGCCGGCGCACAGAGCCTTGCACGCCCCGGCTGGGCTGGTTCCGGAATGTCGCTTGAGCCATGGTGGTCGCACAGCGTCTTCTACGAGGTCGATCCACATGGCTTCAGCGGAGTCGAGGGAGCCGGTCCAGGAACCCTGAAAGGGTTGACGTCGCACCTTGAGTACATCCGGTCGCTTGGAGTTGACGCCATCACCGTGACGCACTTCGCTCCGGAACAGGGCGACGGCGCGGCGCGCTTTCAAACCGTCGACCCGGCTGTGGGTGGACTGGACGACTTCGATGACCTCGTCCGCGAGGCGAGCCGCGACAGTCTTCGCTTGATCGTCGAGCTTGATCCGCAGCAGATCAGCGATCCTGCTGCGCTCGCGGCGGTCTCGAAGTTCTGGCTGAGCCGTGGTGTCGCCGGGATCAGCCTGCGGTCGGCGTCGACTGCGTCAGCGCAGTTGCACAGGGTCACGAAGAGCTTCTCAGGACAGCGCATCCTCATCGACCAGGCGTCCCCGGAGAGTGCCCGCGGTGAGGGTGGCGATCTGACGCTTGATCCGACGCTGCGGAGCGTGACGCAGTTCAACGCTGCGTCCATCCGCGCGGCGATGGAGCATCTGCAGCACGCGCCGACGGGCCAGACGACTCTGCTGGCCAGCGACGGTCCCGACCTCGCCCGGAGCGCCTCCCGCTACGGCAACGGGACGAACGATGCGGCGGCCGCCAAGGTCCTTGCCACCATTCTGCTGGGGACCCGGGCGAACGCGCAGCTGTACTTCGGGCAGGAGATCGGGCTGCGAGGGACTGCCGGCGAGACCACGCTGATGCCGTGGGGCATCGCGATCGATCCGTCTACAAAGAAGCCTGTCGCCGCGCACGGCCCGGAGGTCGCCGCGGAGGAGGCGGATACTGACTCCCTCCTGACCTGGTACCGGCGGTTGATCGACCTGCACCACGGCAACGCGACCATGCGCTCCGAGCGGATCGAACTGCTGAACCATGACGATCAGAACAGCGTCGTCTGGGTGAGCCGGAGGCAGCCGGTGACGCCGGCCTCGCCTGCGATCGTGGTGGCGTGCAATTTGTCAGATAAGCCGGTGACGCTTTCGCTGACGAAGGATATGAGCGAGCTGCATCTGCGCGGGAACTTCCTGCGGACGGTGCTGCGGTCGGACAACGGGATGGGCGGAATGAGCCTGAACGCGGTCACACTGCCCCCCTTCGGCGTCTACATCGGCGAAATCCGCTTCTAAACACGCGAAGCGTTCAACACCCCACGCAGTGGCTTCAGGGCGCCGTTGCCTCGAGCACTCAACGAACAGCACACCGCTGCCCGGCAAAATTACCGGAATCTAAAAACGCCCGAAGACCGGCATCGTCCGGGGCCGTCCGCTCAAGCATGAGCAGCGTACCAAGCGCCTTCGGCTTATCCCCCAGCCTGCACTCGATGAACGCAAGGTTGAGGCCGGCGGCAATCTGCGTCGGGTCCGCAGTGACAACCCGCTGTAGAAGGCTGACCGCCGCCGCCGTATGGCCGGAGCCAGCTTCAAGGACCGCCAGATTTCCGAGCGCGGTCGGCTCAAACGGGTCATCCTGGAGCGCGGCCTCGTACTCCGCACGAGCCTTCGCGGTGTTCCCGGAGCGCTGATTCAGGAATCCAAGCTGAACATGGACAGGTGTATCCTGCTGGCCGGCGGCCTCGGCTCGGCTAAGGAGCCGCAGCGCCTTCTCCCCTGCCGACCGATCGCCCCGCTCCGCAAGCTGCGCGTAGGCCAGGCCAAGGTCGCGATCCGTAACCGTCGCCTTCCCGACTGGGACCAGCTCGAGCGTGTCCTCAAAGCTCGCAAGCCGAAGCGGCGCGGTCGAGGGACGGCGCTGGATATTGTGATCGGTGGACTGGTTGTGCGAGATGTCGGCGGTGTCGCGCGTGGGCATGTGGCAGGTCGCGCAGTCCTTCTGCTCCGGGTGGTGCGTGGTGGCCATGGCGCTCCCGGTGTGGCAGGTAAGGCACTTCGCCCGGTAGAAGCTGACACGCTCCGCCGGAGAAGGAGTGCTGTGCGGATTGTGGCAGGTGGTGCAGGTCAGCGCGTCGCCCGCCCCCGGCTTCCCGGCGACTCCGTTGCGGCAGGCACTTCGCAGCAGGGCCTCGTACTGACTGGCGGCACGGCCCCCACCTGCCTGCGCGCTCGCCTTTACAAAGTAAACGGCGTGCGAGTCCAGGTCGTCTCCGGCGCGAAAGTCCGCAGGCGAGGTATTCGCACGAAAGACGGCGGCATCGCCTTCGAGATGGCACTGGAGGCAGGTGCTGTCGCGGCGCGCAACGCTGAGCTTGTCGGGATTGACGATCGGCCCATGACCCTTCGCGGCGAGGTGCGCTGCGGGATCGCCATGGCAGGAGGAACAGCCGATGCCCCCTTGCAGGAACGGTGCGCCGGCGAAGCGATTGCGAGCCTCCGGAGCGGACCGCTGGACCTCGGTCGCGTGGCAGTGCAGGCAGTTGGCATCGACCGGCAGCGGTGACGGCATGGCGGTGACGGCACCGAAGGCCGGCGCCATATCCCAGACCGCCTTCCGCGTGTAGTAGTTGATGGGCGCTTCGAACCAGCGGGCGTCGGAGCTCGCTGAATCGGCCGCCTCCTTATATAGATAGGTCCGTCCGCGCTGGCCGGAGCCGACGAAGTACAGAAGTCTCTGCTCGCCGTGGAGCGCCGGTTTTGACCCGGCCGCCGGGCGGTCGTAGGAGAGCCAAAGCTCGCTGGCTCGCAGGAAGACGCGGTAGTCGACCGCTGAGGAAGCGTGGCGGAAGCCTCCCGGTACGAAGCTGCCGATGCCGTCGAGCGCCGGACCGCTCCCCACGGCCATGGGCGTCTCCTTGTAGGAGGCCGTGATCGCCTGGTGGCAGGAGGCACAGACTGCGTCCGGGTTGTGCAGGACCTGCGCTGCTGCCGTACCCGCGAGCGCAAGCCAGCCGAGAAGAACGAGGCTGATCCTCGTCAGGGTCGGCAGGCCCCGGCTACTTGAGGTTCTGCAGCTTCGGTTCACTGTCCGCCTGGAGCTTCTGCGCCGTCTGCGTCTCGCGGGAGGCCTCTTCCGTTCGGCCGAGCGAACGATAGGCCTGCCCGAGAAGGCTATGCGTCATATAGTTTGCCGGATCCATGGACCTCGCATGCTCCAGATACATCACCGCGTTGACCGGCGCCTGCTGCTTCAGCAGAACCTTTCCCAGGAGAATATAGGGTGCGGTCACGTTCGGCTCAAGCAGGACGGCGCGCTGCAGTGACTGCAGCGCCTGCGGATAGCTCCCGGCGCGAGAGTAGGCGTCGCCGAGCCGGTCGTAGATCGCCCCGTCGAGCGGGTTGCGGCTGCGCTCCTTCTCAAACTCGGCGATGGCCTCGTCAAGGTGATTGCCGGCGAGCGCGATCTCGCCGAGCAGGCCGTGAGCAAGCGGAAGCTGCGGATCCAGCGCGACCGCCTTCTGGGCGAACTCCTGTGCCACAGGAACGTACTCCCGGCGCAGCAGCATGCGCGCGGCGAGCAGGTAGGCCGCGGCGGAGTCAGGCGGGAAGCCATACTGAACCGCGAACGAGTGGCGCGCGTCGTCGTAGCGGCGGGTGTCGAGGTAGCAGAGCGCAAGGACG
>CAZZZQ010000185.1:0-6928 GCA_964658405.1 uncultured Sphingomonas sp. | reverse complement strand
AAGGTCTGCATGCCCCTTCGTAATCTCGCCGCGACTCTTGCGGCAGGGGCCCGGAAGGTGTCGGATGCGGCGGGACAGGTCTCTACCTCCAGCCAGGATCTCTTCCAAAGCTCCTCGCGTCAGGCCGCCTCGCTCGAAGAGACCGCGGCGGCCTCCGAGCAGATTCGGTCGATGGCACACGCCAGCACGGCACACTGTCAGAGCACGGCGGAGCTTGTCTCCATGTCGCAGGACAAGTTTGTCCACACCAACCGTTCGCTGGAGGAGCTGATCCTCGCGATGCAGGAGATTGCCCTGTCCAGCACGAAGATCTCGAAGGTGATCGACGTGATCGATAAGATTGCCTTTCAGACGAATATCCTTGCGCTGAACGCGGCAGTCGAGGCCGCCCGGGCGGGAGAAGCCGGCCTTGGATTTGCGGTGGTGGCGGAGGAGGTCCGGACACTCTCGCAGCGTTGTGCCCAGGCGGCACGAGACTCCGCCGTCATGCTGGAGGAGTCGATTCTGAAGTCTCGAAGCGGCAAAACCAAGCTCGACGAAGTGACGGCTGCGATCTTCGCGATTACGCAGGAGTCGTCCCGTGTGAAGGCGTTTGTTGACCAGATCGACACGGGCAGCGGGGAGCAGACGAACGGGATCAACCAGATTGCGCGGGCGATCGCCAGCATGGAGCGCGTCACGCAGGAGTCCGCGGCGACTGCACAAACCAGCGCGACCATCGCCGAAGAGCTGGCGAATGAGTCGGTCAAGCTGAATGAGATTGTCCGTGTTCTCAGCAAGGTCGTCGAAGGAGATCAGACAGCCGTGCGGATGCGCTTCCGCGAAAAGGTCTCGCATTCCTTCGCCGCTTGACATCGTGGCCGCGCAATTTACCGCGGACGGGCGCAAAGCCCTGAGGCGGTTTGCTATCCTCGCGGTACGTTGTGTTTTGAGGGATCGATGCTGCTTGAGCTGCGCGCGGAAAACTATGCGGTAATTGACCGGGCGGTTGCAAGCTTCGGACGCGGCCTGAACCTGCTGACTGGTGAGACCGGTGCCGGAAAATCCATCCTGATCGATGCGCTTGCGCTCCTGCTGGGTGGCAAGGCGTCGAGTGACGTCGTGCGCCACGGGGCAGACAAGGCTGTTGTTGGCTGCGTCTTCGAGATGACGCCGGGTGCGCTGGCGATCCTTGAAGCAAATGGAATCGAGGCGGAGTCGGACGATATTCTGCTGCGCCGGGAGATCGTTGCCAACGGCAAGGGTCGCGTCTTCGTAAATAACCAGGCCACGACGGTCGGTGTGCTTCGCCAGCTCGCCCCGGAGCTCGCGCTGGTCCACTCGCAGGGTGAGACCATGGGGTCGTTCGACGAGACGCAGCAGCGGCTGCTGCTTGATCGCTTTGCTGCGGCTCCGGCAGCCACCGCGGCTGAGTCAGCCGCTCAGGCCTATAGTGCCTGGAAGGGAACGACAGAACGGCTGGTGCTGTTGGAGTCCGCCGAGCAGGATCGCCTGCGAATGGCCGACCTCTGGCGCTTTCAGAGCAGCGAGATCGACGGCGCGGCGCTCTCCGTGCCGGATGAGGATGCCCAGCTTGAGGCTGAGAAGCGTGTCCTCGGCAATGCAGAAAAGCTCTATACGGCTGCGATGAGCGCCCACGACCTGCTCTACGAGGCAGAGAACTCGGCCGAAACGACGCTTGCAGCGGCGCTTAAGAATCTTGAGGAGCTGGCCCGGTACGATCCGCGCTTCCTTGAGCCCTCGCAGCAGCTTGCCGCTGCCAAGGCGACGGTCGAGGATGTAAGCGCGGAGGTCCGGGACTTCGCCGAGAACATGAACGCCTCACCGGGTCGGCTGGAGGAGATTGAAGATCGGCTGGCAGCGCTCGACCGGCTGAAGCGGAAGTACGGCCAGACCCTGGCGGAGGTGATCGCCTTCGGCCAGGAGGCGGCGCGAAGTCTCTCCGAGGTCGAAAACCGGGACGCCCTGCTGGTTGAGCTGAAGGCCCAGGAGGCGCGGGACGCCGAGGTATACAGAGGCGCGGCGGAGGCCTTGTCCGTGGTACGCCGCGAGGCAGCGAGCCGGTTGCAAAAACTGGCCGAGGCCCAGATTAACGACCTTGCGATGCATGTTCGATTCGCCGTTCGCGTGAATTCGGACGTGGCGCCCGCACGTTGGGCGGCTCACGGCTGGGATCATATTGAGTGCGTCATCGCGACCAACGCAGGCGAGCCGCTGAAGGCGCTGGACGAGATCGCGTCGGGCGGCGAGATGTCCCGCGTCATGCTCGCGCTGAAGGTCACGGTCGAAGAGGCGAGTGCCGGTCCACAGGGCCGAAAGAAAAAGACGACCCTGCCGCGCACCCTGGTCTTCGACGAGATCGATATCGGTATCGGCGGGCGGGCGGCTGAGGCCGTTGGCCGGAAGCTGAAGACGCTCTCGAAAGGGCAACAGGTACTCTGCATCACCCACCT
Organism: uncultured Sphingomonas sp.; assembly: GCA_964658405.1. Classification (GTDB taxonomy): domain Bacteria; phylum Acidobacteriota; class Terriglobia; order Terriglobales; family Acidobacteriaceae; genus Edaphobacter. Next base: position 4,475 of record CAZZZQ010000185.1, on the reverse strand, counting down.
GCCGCAGATCGCGGCGTTCGGCGACCAGCACTTCCTGATTGAGAAGACCGAAAAGCAGGGGCGAACCCAGACGAACGTCCGCAAAATGGAAGATATGGAGCGCCGGCAGGAGATCGCCCGCATGCTGAGTGGGGCCTCGTTGACCGAGACCAGCCTGAAACACGCCGAGCATTTACTGGAAACTAGCCGGTAAAAGCGGCTTTCCGGGTCGGAATCTGCATCCGATGGTACGAACCACAGGAGACCACCATGTCTGAAAAGAAGTGCGCCCACGAGACCTGCACCTGTATGGCTGCAGAAGGATCCAACTACTGTTCAACCTTCTGCGAAGACTCCAAAGGCGTTACCACGCTAGAATGCGACTGCGGCCACGCTGGCTGCTCCCACAACCAGCTCTAAACCCTTCTCCCTGATCAAATTCTCAGCTTCGTTCAGCCGCCACCGGCTTGCACCATCTTTGGTTCAAACTGAGCCCAGCGGCGGCTGAACGCGGTATACTTAACGTTGTGACAACATCGACTCTTGATCCAATCGACATTCCTGTTTCGGACGGCTCCTCCGCCACGAAGCGCGTTCTCCTTCTGAAGCCCAGGGGCTTCTGCGCGGGGGTCGTGCGCGCAATCGACATCGTACAGATCGCACTCGACACCTTCGGCGCTCCGATCTATGTTCGCAAGGAGATCGTGCACAACAGCTATGTCGTCACCGACCTGGCCAAGAAGGGCGCAATCTTCGTCAATGAATTGGACGAGGTTCCCGAGGGAGCACGCGTGATTTACTCCGCGCATGGCGTATCGCCGGCCGTCCGTGAGCGTGCCAAGGAGCGCGGCCTGAAGGTTGTCGACGCAACTTGCCCCCTTGTGACCAAGGTCCACGTGGAAGCCATCAAGTTTGCGAAGCAGGGATACTCGCTTGTCCTGGTCGGCCATCGTGACCATGAAGAGGTTGAAGGAACGCAGGGCGAGGCGCCCGATGTAACCCAAGTCGTGTCCACGCTCGAAGAGGTCGACGCTCTGGTTGTTCCGGATCCGAACAAGGTTGCGTATCTGACGCAGACGACGCTTTCGCTCGATGAGGCTCGGTACATGATCGAGGCCCTGAAGGTAAAGTTTCCAAACATTGTCGGACCGCATGCGCAGGATATCTGCTACGCCACCGAGAATCGCCAGGTCGCGGTCAAGAACGTAGCTCACGGAGCCGATCTGGTTCTCGTGGTTGGCTCCGCAAACAGCTCAAACTCGAACCGGCTGGTAGAGGTCTCGAAGAACCTCGATACGAACTCCTATCTGATTGACTCGGCAGACGCGATCCAGCCTGAATGGCTTGACGGAGTCAAGACCGTTGCTGTGACAGCCGGTGCCTCGGCGCCGGAGGTTCTGGTTCAGGATGTTGTGAACTACTTGCAGGCGATGGGGTACGGTGACGTCGATGAAGTAGAGGTGATGCCGGAGAATGTCCGATTCGGCCTCCCCCCAGAGATCGTCAGGGCCATTCAGCCCGCACCAACGGAAGCTCGTTCCTAGATCGTTATTCGCGTCTCTTTTTGGCGATCAGGTAAACGCAACCGCAGAGAGTTTGTTAATCGATGAGTACATTTCCCCGAAATCCGCAGACGGTGACCAAGTCGGCACAGCCCCGCTATGGTCGAATGGACCTTGGATTGGAGCATGTCGCGAGGGGAATCTCCCTGGCGAAGGACTGGCTCCTCGGCAAGCAGCACCCGGATGGCTATTGGTGCGGCGAGCTCGAGGCCGATGTCATGCTCGAGGCCGACTATATTTTCATGCATACCCTGCTCGGAACCGGTGATCCGGGCAAGATGCAGCGCGCCGTCAATGAGATCCTGCGGCACCAGAATGAAGATGGAGGCTGGAGCCAGTTTCCGGGCGGCCCCTCGAACATCAACTATGGCGTCAAGAGCTATCTCGCGCTGAAGCTGATGGGTTGGGATGCGAACGACCCACTGCTCTCAAAGGCGCGGAATTGGATCCTCGCCAATGGTGGAGTCGTTGAGTGCAACACCTTCACCAAGATCTATCTCTGCGCAGTTGGGCAGTACGAGTACGACGCGGTCCCGGCGATTCCGCCTGAGATTGTTCTTTTTCCGAACTGGTTCTACTTCAACATCTACGAAATTTCGTCGTGGTCGCGTGGCATTCTCGTCCCGCTCTCGATCGTCTACGCGAAGAAGCCCTTCAAGAAGCTGACGCCGGAGCAGGGGATCGACGAACTCTTCGTCGGCGGGCGCGAGAACTCCGACCTTCATCTGAAGTGGGACAAGAAGAAGCCGATCAGCTGGCGGAACTTCTTCCTCTTCTGGGACCGTCTCTTCCACCTTGCGGAGCGCGTGCACATCCGCCCCTTGCGGAAGATGGCGCTGAAGGCTGCGGAGCAGTGGATGCTTGAGCGGCTTGAGCGTTCCGATGGGCTGGGAGCGATCTATCCAGCAATGATGAATTCCATCATTGCGCTGCGCTGCATGGGATACTCGATCGATGATCCGCAGGTCATTCGCGCGATGGACGAGTTTGAGAAGCTGGGAATCGACTGTCCCGATGGCCAGCCCGACTATCCAACGCCGACCTTCCGGATGCAGCCATGCTTCTCTCCGGTCTGGGACACGGCGCAGGTGATCTCTGCCCTGGGTGAGGGCGGTCTGTCGCGCACGGATCCCCGCATGCTGAAGGCTGCGGACTGGCTTCTCTCCAAAGAGGTTCGCCACAAGGGTGACTGGGCGGAGAAGGTCAAGAATGTCGAACCGGGCGGCTGGTACTTCGAGTTCAACAATGAGTTCTACCCGGATGTTGATGATACCGGGGAGGTTCTGCTCGCGCTGAAGATGGTCGACAATCCTCGTGAGCGGTATCAGCACGAGGTCTGCCAGCGCGCTCTGAACTGGATCTGGGCGATGCAGTGCAAAAACGGCGGATGGGCGGCGTTCGACAAGGACAACACCAAGACAATCTTCCAGTACATTCCGTTTGCCGATCACAATGCCATGCTCGACCCACCGACGGTCGATATCACGGGCCGCATGCTGGAGATGCTTGCACTCTACGGCTTCAGCCGCGAGGACAAGCGGGTTGAGAAGGCCGTGCAGTTTGTCCTGAAGGAGCAGCTTCCGGATGGCAGCTGGTTCGGTCGCTGGGGCGTCAACTATTTGTACGGAACGTTTCTCGTCCTTCGGGGACTCGAGGCAGTTGGTGTCTGGAGCCATGAGCCCTCGATCCTGCAGGCGACGGAATGGATTCGCATGGTTCAGAACTCCGATGGCGGATGGGGCGAGACCTGCGGGACCTACGATGACGAGTTGCAGAAGGGTATCGGCCCAAGTACACCGTCGCAGACCGCGTGGGCGCTCCTCGGCCTGCTTGCTGGTGGGGATAGTCGATCGGATTCGGTCGCAAAGGGCGTTCGCTGGCTGATTGATCGGCAGCATGAGGATGGCAGCTGGGACGAATTGGTCCCGGGTCGCAACGGCGAAAGCTACTACACTGGAACAGGATTTCCGCGGGTCTTCTATCTCGGATACCACCTGTACAAGCAGTATTTTCCGCTGCTCGCTTTGACCACCTACAAGCGCGCCATGGAACGTGGCGAGGCTTAGAGCATCTGTAGCAGGTTAGAAATGAGCAGTAAGCAGGACGAAGACTTCAAGTAGCGCTTTAGAGGAGAAACCCGGATGGCCGTACCCGTTTCGCAGGCTTGGACCGTCGCAACATACGTTTTGAAGCAGAAGTTTATGGGCCGCAAGAAGTATCCGCTCGTGCTGATGCTCGAGCCGCTCTTCCGCTGCAACCTGGCATGCGCTGGCTGCGGAAAGATTCAGTACCCGGCCCATATTCTGAAGGCTGAGCTCTCGCCCGAAGAGTGCTTCAAGGCGGTCGATGAGTGCGGAACCCCAATGGTTGCCATCCCCGGCGGTGAGCCCCTGTTGCACCCCCGGATGCCGGAGATCGTCGCCGGCCTGGTCGCTCGGAAGAAGTACGTCTATATGTGCACCAACGCGCTTCTCCTCAAGGAAAAGCTGCACCTCTTCAAGCCAAGCAAGTATCTGTCTTTCTCGGTTCACGTCGATGGTCAGCGTGAGCATCATGACTTCTCGGTCTGCCGTGAGGGTGGCTACGACATCGCGATGGAAGGCGTTCGCGTCGCAGTCGAAGCCGGCTTCCGCGTGACGACAAATACGACACTCTTCGATGGCGCCGACCCGAACAGCGTTCGCGCCCACTTCGACGAGCTGATGGTTGCCGGCGTCGAGAGCATGATGGTCTCGCCGGGCTACACCTACGATAAGGCGCCGGATCAGAAGCACTTCCTTGGCCGAGCGCGCTCGAAGAAGATGTTCCGCGCCATCCTGTCCAATCGCAAGAGCTCCTGGCGCTTCAATGCGTCGCCCATGTTCATGGAGTTTCTGATGGGCAAGTAGGATCTGACCTGTACCCCCTGGGGCATGCCGACCTTCTCAATCTTTG
>CAZZZQ010000184.1:0-7008 GCA_964658405.1 uncultured Sphingomonas sp. | reverse complement strand
AAGAGACCGTAGTTGACCGTGTTGGTCGCGTAGGCGCAGAAGGCGAAGAAGGTTGCGAAGAGCGCGAGGTAGAGCGGGTTCGGATGGATGTGAATGAGGAAGAAGGTCGAGAAGACGGCCCCGGCCAGGGTTCCGCCGACGCGCAGCAGAGCTCGTGAAAGGGTCTCGAAGAAGGCCGGCTTCTGGACCAGCAGGGCCGTCATCGGGATCCAGTAACCGCTCTGCACTCCGAGCCGGCGATAGACCTCGGCCGCCAGCGTCACCGTGACCGCAAGCCGCAGCGCGTAGCCGAAGCTGGTTGCGTGGCTGAGCCGGGGCAGCGCCTTGGGGATGGCGCGAAGCTGCATGATCAGTGTGTGGCGATCGGGATGGCGATCCGGATCTTCGAGGTCGAGCAGGTGGTTGACGCCGACTCCCCCGGCATAGGGAAGCTCCAGCAGGTTGTTCTTCAGCTCCGGCAGCAGCTTCAGGAAGATGCTGGTGATCAGGATCTGGAGCCCGCCGCCCAGCAGCATCAGGAGTCCACGCTCGAAGGCGTGGCGCAGGTCAGCAGGGAAGGCAGAGGTGACGAGCAAGGTCACAACGGCCTGCTGACCGACCCAGCTGACGCCTGCCGCACGCGCCGTCAGCAGGCCGTAGGCAAAGCTCCAGACGGCGGCGGCCAACAGCAGCGTGAGGCCGCGATGACCGACGAACATCCCGATCATCGTCGAGAAGAACATTGCCACGGTGGCGGCGATCATCGGCCAGAGGCGGGAGTCGGCGATGCGCTGGTTGATCCCGAAGCCGACCGTCATGGCACCGCCGCCTGCAATCAATCCGGCAGAGGGATGGCCGACGAGTACGCCGATGCATAGACAAAGCGCGATGGCGATCGAGCAGATGAGTGGGACGCGGAGATAGAAGTTGTTCCAGTCAAAGGTATACAGGTCAGCAAAGTAGCCATGTTTGGCTACGACGACTGCGGGCGCGGTGGATGGGGTCGTAGCCACTGAGTTCTTTGGATGCAACCGGCCCGGGGAGCGGGCGGGGCTAGTTCATGGTGTTGAGGAGGTCGAGAAAGAGCTGATCGTGCGAGGTGAGTTTGACGAGTCCCAGGCGGGGGTATTCGATATCGATCGTGGTGAAGATGGTCAGCGAGATGGTCGCGGCGAAGACGACCATGTGGAGCCAGCCACGGTTCGTCCCAGTCATTCCGAATCCGGCGACGAGCGCGCACCCGCAGGCGAGGGCGAAGAGCAGGATGGAGACGATGGTCGGCGGGTGCATGTGGAAGGCGTTTCGCCGGGTCGCCGTCATGTCGAACATGTCGTTCAGCGAGGGCAGCAGCAGCTTGGTGGCGTCCTTATTGGCCTCGGGCAGAGCGGCTGCGGGAACGGCGCGCTTCCAGATGTCGGCTTGCAGGCGGGCGGTTTCGCTCGCTGCCTGTTGAGAGGGCGGCGATCCATCGAGATCGTCGAAGCGGCGGGCGCGCACGGCGGTATACGCGCGAAAGTCCTGGCGGAGAGCGGGCTGCGCGGCGGCGGGCAGCAGGTCGAGCCGCAGGTAGGCTGTGCCGATGTCGTTGACTTCCTGGAGGATCAGCTCGCGATGTGCGTCGTAGCGGCTCATCGCTCCGGAGAAGGTGAAGGCGAGCAGGAGGCCGAAGAGTGCGAAGACGGCCGACTCCATCGCTGCCGAGCCGGGAATTGATCTTCCGGCGGCGGTTGAGCGGTCCCGCAGCCGCCTCCCGAACTCGATGAGAAGTAGAAGCACGAGGAAAAGGAGCGGCGTGAGAATCGGATTTTCGATCAGGATTGCCATGAGGATCAACTTGACCATAGCAAACTGCGATGTCTACGGCAGCCTTGCAGCCTCCATAACGGGATCCCAGTGGTCAGGGCCGCCGAGAAAGGTCTTCGGAAGGTACTGCCTGGCCTGTGCTGCGCTGAGCGGATGCGCCCATGGAACGCGGCCCGCGGTCTCGGCGCCGGGACCGGTGTTGGCAAACTCGCCGTAGTAGGCGGTGGCTTCGTTCGAGGTCTTTCCCCAGTTGTTCCAGCCGGATGGGTCGAGAGTAGCGGGGAGCGCCGTTCGCAGGAAGAGGACGCGGGCGTAGGGCCGCCACGGCCGGCCGAGATTCAGCGTGTGGCCGGCGTCGGCGGTTATCGTGCTGTCGACGATGACGTAGCCGGTCGTCTGGTCGGCTGCGGTCCGCGACTGGGCGGTGATGGAGCCGGGGCCGTTCGAGTGGAGTTCGGTGTGATCGAAGATGGCGGTGGCGTTGCCGAAGATGAAGTCGACGCCTCCCTCGATGTAGGAGTCGACGTAGTACTGGCGGCCGTAGTCGGCGAAGAGCGTGTCCTGGTGGCCGAGGAAGCGGCAGTGCTTGAAGATCGCGCGATCGGACCGGACGGCTGCGGCGACGGCCTGGCCGGTGTTGCCGGCGGTGTTCTCGAAGGTGACATTGTCGGCCTCGAAGTCGGCACCGTTGATCTCAGCGGTCTCGGTGAAGAAGGTCCCGCCGGCGGTCTTCGCGTTGAGGCTGTTGGTAATGACGACGTCCGCGGGCGAGCGGCCGGTCCCGATCAGCGTGATGCGCGGATGGTTCTGGGTGACGATGATGCGCTCGCGATAGGTTCCCGGTGCGATCTCGAGGAAGACGCGGCCATGCGGGCCGGGGAAGGGATGGTGATCGAGAGCCATCTGGATCGTCGGGAACTCGGTCGTGCCCTCGATGCCGGTCTTGACGTCGGGCGAGACGCGAACGTGGACGTCCTGCGCGAGGGCAGAGAGGCTTGCCACGACAAGAGGTAGGACCACAAGCCTGAGCATGGGGGAAGGGTACGCCGCGGCGTGTTGTTCCGGCAAGCGTCAGGCGTCGACCCCGATGCCAACCAGCCGGAGGATGGCGAGTGCGTTCGAACTGGGGTTTACGCCGGGCTTCAGCATGTAGTCGAAGGCGAGCGGGTCGGCGGCGTCGGGGCTGGCCATGTGGACGTTGATGGCGTGGAGCGCGTCGTCCTCCGCCATGCCGGTCAAAGTGAGGTCGTGTGTGGAGAGGGCGCCGATGGCGTGGTTGGCGATCAGCGCGCGGGCGATGGCCTCGGCGGCGACGCGGCGGTCGAGCGAGTTGGTGCCGCTGAAGATCTCGTCGATCAGGAAGAGGACGGGGACCGGGCCAGCGGAGGTCTTGAGGATGGCGTGCAGGCGCTCGACCTCGGCGAGGAACTTGGATTTGCCCTCGGCGAGCGAGTCGGTCAGGGCGAGCGATGCGCCGAGGTCAAGCGGCGAGATGCGGGCAGCGGTGACGCGGATCGGAGCTCCGACGGCGGCCAGGACGGCGTTCAGGCCAATGGCGCGGAGCAGCGTTGACTTGCCTGCCATGTTGGAGCCGCTGATGATGTAAAGGCTTGCCGAAGCGTTGAGGGCGATGTCGTTGGCAACTGCATTGGCGGGTAGGAGCGGATGCGCGAGCGCGGAGGCCTCGAAGAGGGCGGTCCCGGTGGGGAGGATCTCGGGGTAGAGGTTCTCCGGGTGCTCGTAGGCATAGGTGGCGAGCGCGTTGAGCGACTCGAACTCCGCCCATGCCGAGAGCCATTGCTGCATGGAGGCGGCGTGCTTGCGCTTCCAGTCGGCGATCGAGATGGCGGCGTGGGTCCCGACGCTCAGGAAGAGGGAGAGGACGAGCGAGATGTTCTTCGTGCGCTGCTCGACGACGACAAACTGCCGCTGGACCGCCGCGAGCAGGGGAACGGCGTTGTGCGGCTGGGTCGAGATCGCCTGCAGGGCGACCAGTCGAGGCGCGCTGAAGCGGTTGCCCTGCAGGATTGCGAGGCCGTCGCTGAACATTGCCATCTGGTTCGAGAGCTGCGAGGAGGCGTCGAGGACGGGCACGACGCGCTTGCGGACAGACATCGCGATCGCCGCCTGAATGGCCAGGATCGCGAAGATGTTCGGCCGGAGAATCGACCAGGCTGCGAGGTGAAAGACGCCGGCAAGCGTCAGCAGCAGGTAGGCGGTGGTGGTGATGACCAGGCTGATCCGCACGGCGGGGTGGAAGATCGGCGGCGGATCGGCCAGCCACGTGTCGAAGAAGCTGGCGGCAACCTGCTGGAACTCGCTGACGCCGAGCAGGTGGATCTGCTCGCGGAGGTCGTTTCGCGGGGCCAGCTCCTGGATAGCGGCTTGGCGCTCGAGGGTCTGCTCGCGGCCGGGGAGGTGCAGGAGATCCCGCGCGAGGCCGCGCTGGCCGACGCCGGTCCGGACCGTGGCGAGCATCCCGAAGAGCGACTCGGGGCCGAGGATGGTCAGGTCGCGATCGTAGAGGTGCTCCGCCGGGCGAAAGCCCTCGCCGGTGTGGCCGGACTGTGGCTGGCTGCCGTCGATCCGGCCGAGCGCGCGGTCGTACAGGTGAATCAGCCGGAGCAGGCGGTCGCCCTCGCGCCGTGTCCGCAGGTAGCGATTGAGCACAAAGCCCGCGATCAGAAAGGGAATAAGGATTAGCCAGGAGGACAGGTCGGTCCGCAGCGTCAGCAGGATCAGGCCGAGCGTGATCGCACCGAAGATCCAGAGGGCGATGAGCAGGCGGGCGGCTCGCCGGGCGACGGCTGCGGCGGCGGTCTCCAGGCTGGCGTGGCGGGCGGGATAGAACTCGGAGGCGGCTGTGGAAGACTCGGTCATGAGGGGCTGGAGCTAAGGATACTTACGATGGTAGACTCATGGAGTGCCGGGTCCTACGCGACGTAATCCCGCCAACCCCGCCAGGTCCGGAAGGAAGCAACGGTAACGGGCTAGTATGGGCGCAGTAGGAGCCCCGGCGCAAAACTCCTCCTCAAGCAAGAATCAATTCCGCTCCGGCAATGGCGCAGTAGGAGCCCCGGCGCAAAACTCTTCTTTCGAAAACAGCATGATCCGTAGCGTTGAGTCTGCTAACGCAGATTCCGTTCGGGAATGACAAGCAAAGTGAGAGCGAAAATACCTCCCCCAGGCAAGTCTGGAGCTATCCCAGAGGCTTTAATGGACTCAATGTTGCAGCCTGACGGCCCGTCCCGTGGATGAGTTTCGCGCCCGTCAGGAGCGACCAGACCGGCAGCGTCATCACGCCCAGGACTGAGCCAACCGCGAGGAGGCCATGGAGAAGTTGGTTAACCCCGGTGTTTTGAAACGCGTCGTTGTCCACGGGAGCAGCAGGTATCTTCAACATATTTGGATAAACGAAGAGTGCGAGTCCGGGAAAGACGGTCCCGACCAGGACCAGTCCGAATCCCACGACCACTCCGAAATATCGGAGCCATCGCGGCAAGAGTCCAGATAAACGCATGTTGGCAAGGATGAGCCACGCCCCGAACAAGCCCTGCGGAAGCATGTAAGCCATGTCATTCACCACCTTGCCGACCCCAAGTAGAAGGAGAAGGGCGACGAGACAGAGTGCGCCTACACCCCAGATGAGGGTCCTGCTGCCTATTCCGGGGGGATTTTCCCGGGACAGACGCTGAAGTCCAAGCGCGACAGGAATGAGTGCGAGAAACTGAAGAACGACCGCCAGATCGTGAGCCCTGAACAGGAGATACACCCGGCTCGAGAGCACCCACGTACTCCGTGTCGTCACGGCGACCATCAGAACGGCGAAGGCTGCAAGACCGACGACTCCGCTGGCGATCGCCATCCATCCGGTGTTTCGCGCTGGAGACACCATCCTGAACGAACCTAGTTGATCCATGACGAACACCATAGTTCATATGGGAATCGTACGGTGAACTTTAGCAAAGATGACGATAAGTCGTTCAGCTCGATCCGGATTCTCTGATCCGCAAACAGCGGTTTGCACGTAGGCGTCATCCTGCCCCGAAGGCTTTTCCGGCGAGGGAAGCGTCTCGTCGACCGTCTGGCACGTCTCTAGCCGCAGGAATAATTTGTAATAGTTTTGTATTCTGGATCTGTGACTGTTTGTTTTTGCTGACTTGAGAGGATGAGGTAGTCCGTTGAGTTTGAAGTTGAGACCGCATGAGCGGGTAGGCGTAAAGATCAGTTCCATCGGCTGTTACCTTCCGCCAAAGCTGTTGACCAATGCAGACCTGGAGAAGATGGTCGCGACCAACGATCAGTGGATCGTGGAGCGGACCGGCATCCATCAGAGGCATATTGCGGAGCCCGGCGTCGCTACCAGCGACCTTGCGGCGGAGGCGGCAAAGGACTGCCTGGCCAAGCGCGGCATAGACGCCAGCGAGGTCGAGATGATCATCGTCGCGACCGTTACGCCCGATATGCTCTTTCCCGCGACCGCCTGCCTCGTACAGGACAAGATCGGAGCGAAGGGCGCCTGGGGCTTTGACCTATCGGCCGCCTGCTCGGGATTCATCTACGCGCTGCAGGTTGGTGCGAAGTTTATCGAATCCGGCGTCCACAAGAAGGTTCTGGTCATCGGCGCAGACGTGATGAGCTCGATCCTCGACTACACCGACCGCTCCACCTGCATTCTTTTCGGCGATGGCGCCGGAGCGGCGCTGTTGGAGCCTACGGAGGCAGGTGAAGTTGGTCTGGTCGACTTCGTTCACGAGATCGACGGCTCCGGTGCCGGATCGCTGTACATGCCGGGCGGCGGCAGCCTGCATCCCTCGACAGCGGAGACGGTGGCCAACAAGATGCATTTCGTCCACCAGGAGGGCGGCGCGGTCTTCAAGGTGGCGGTGCGCAAGATGTCGGAGCTGAGCGAGGTGTTGCTGAGCCGCAACGAGCTGACGGCTGCGGATATCGACTGCTTCATCCCCCACCAGGCTAATCGTCGGATCATCCTTGCGACCGCCGAGCGGCTGGGGATGCCGGAGGAGAAGGTCGTCATCAACATTGGCGAATATGGCAACACCACCGCCGGGACGATTCCGCTGGCGATGCATACGGCGCTTGTGGAGAAGCGGCTGAAGAAGGGCGATACCGTCCTGCTGGCGTCCTTCGGCGGCGGCTTCACGATTGGAACGACGCTGCTGCGCTGGGAGATGTAGCCGGCGACTGAGGAACGAAACGGGGCTG
>CAZZZQ010000183.1:0-7009 GCA_964658405.1 uncultured Sphingomonas sp. | reverse complement strand
GGCCGGCCGGCGGCGGGAGCCCTAGTCCTTCTGGTTCCAGCCTCGCTTCGCGACCTGCGCAGCATGGCAGCACCGCGACGCGCGCAGACCAACACTGACGGAAGCTTCTCCATACGCTCGGTGATCGCGGGCCAATACATTCTGATCGCCGTCGATCACGGCTGGAGTATCAATTGGAACGACGCCGCAAGTCTAAACCGCTACCTCATAAACGGCGTTCCGATCGACCTTGGAGCGGCGCGGGATCTGACCGAGAACCTCACCGCCCAGCGACCCTGACCTTCATTTTGTGTTAGATTCGGTAAGTCCCCACTCGCGGAGAGATGGCCGAGTGGCTGAAGGCGCACGCTTGGAAAGCGTGTTTACCGCAAGGTAACGTGGGTTCGAATCCCACTCTCTCCGCCATAGCTCCCCGGCTATTTAAAACCAATGAAAATCCGATGTAATCGCTGCTTGCTTGGCTGTCTCCCGGCTTCAAGCTGGCAAAGCGACCCCGGGTCTTTGTCCCTCGTTGCTACGTCCATGTAGATGTAATGACCGACTTGCCTTGATGTGCTCTCCCGGGCTGGGTGCAGAGGTAACGAACGCCTCAATGGGCGTCGACGCCCGCTCTCCGAACAGGACAGCCTTGCGGTAGCAACAGTGGCACATGGCGCTTCATAACTTGTGAATACGAGGTCTAAACAGTGCACTCTGTCCAAACCTCCAGACCTCTCTTCCGACCAGTCGCGATCATCATCGCGGTGGTGGGTCTGGCCGCTCTCGCATTTGCTTATACGGCTGGGTGGCTTTCGCAGAAGCGGCTGACACCCGCCAAGATCGTTGCAGAACTGGCGCCACCGGGTGGGCCCGCTTTGGGACACCGTCGAAATCATGTGAAGGGAATTTGCTTTACCGGCATCTTCGATGCGAACGGCAATGGATCGCAGCTCTCGACGGCGCATGTCTTTCAGCGCGGCCAGTATCCGGTTGTAGGTCGGTTCAACACGGCCGGCGGAAATATCGCCTCTCCTGATCCTATGGCGGCCGTTCGGGGATTCAGTACACGCATTACGGCTCCGGACGGCCAGGAGTGGCGCGGGGCTGCGATTGACGCACCATTCTTTGTCGCGGCCACGCCACAGGATTTCTACGCCTTTTCGGCTGCCGGGGCCAGCAAGGATCCGAACGCCGTGAAGCAATACATTGCCGTCCATCCCGAGATTCTTCCGTTTCTCGGTTGGGCAAAGGGTCATCCGCGAACGGAAAGCTGGGCAGAGAACCAATTCAATAGTCTTAATTCGTTTCTCTTCGTCGACTCGTCGAACGTAAGGCACGCAGCGCGCTGGTCTTTCATCCCCATGGCGAAGGTTACAACGCTTACCCCGGAAGAACTAATGAAACAAGCCCCCGACTTTCTAGCGGCGGAGATCACGCAGCGGGTCGCTGCAGGACCACAGAGCTGGAAGCTCATGGTGACCGTTGCAAACCCTGGCGATCCTACCTCTGACCCAACGAAGGCGTGGCCCGCAGATCGCCAGACCGTCGATGTCGGAACCCTCATCGTGCAACAGATTCAGCCTGAAGCTGACGGACCGTGCCGCGATGTCAACTACGATCCAAGCGTCCTTCCAGCCGGAATAACCACGTCAGACGATCCGTTTCCGGCCGCCCGTTCGGCAGCGTATCGAGTCTCTCATGATGAACGGATGGCCGAACAAGCTCACTATCCTCACACCACAGCAGGAGGAAAATAATGATGACGGCCCGCACTCGTTTCGCCGCACCGCAACGCCTCCTCCACTGGCTCATGGCTGCGTGCATTCTTGCCATGTTGTTTATCGGTATAGGAATGATCTCTGTCGTCACGCCAAAGTATCTGACGTTGATCCAGATCCATAAATCGCTCGGCATCGCCATCCTTGTCCTGGCATTGATTCGCCTCACAATGCGGCTGGCGTATGGAGCGCCTGCTCTTCCTCCTGATCTGCCGGTTCCGCTCAAGTTAGCGGCAGAGTCATCGCAGTACCTCTTCTACGCCCTTATGATCGGCATGCCCTTGATCGGTTGGGGGATGCTGTCTGCTTCGTCACCCCACGTCGTGCTCTTTGGTGGCGCGCATCTCCCTTCGATCCTGCCCGTAAGTGCCCGCCTGTTCACCATCCTGCAGCAGGCCCATTACTACCTCGCTTTTGCATTCTTCGCGCTCATCCTGGGGCATGTAGCTGGGATCCTATTTCATAAGCTCGTCAGAAACGATGGCATCTTTGAAACCATGGCTCCCGTCCTCACCGACAATCAGTTGACGAAGCTCAAAGATCCTGCCTGACTCCCTGGCGCCGGCGGACCGATAATTCGCCGGCGCGCCTCGGACGGTCACAGGACAATGTTGCTCCCTACGCAAACGCTCCTTCATGCCACAACAGACTGTAACGCGTTACATTGAATAGCAAGGTCAGTGCGGTTGGAGGAAGCTCGTTCCATGGTCAGTTTCACGAGGGTTCAAAGGATTCTGTCGGCGACGGCGATCGCATTCATTCTGAACGCGGTCGTGCGCCCGGCATTCTCACAGGCAACGACGGCATCTCCTGCACATTCGTTTACGGTAAGGGGAAGCCAGTTTTTGATGGACGGTCAGCCCTACCAGATCATCGCCGGCGACATGCATTACGTCCGGGTGCCGCGCGAGTATTGGAGAGATCGCCTCCACAAGATGAAGGCGATGGGACTCAACACCCTTACAACCTACGCCTTCTGGAATGTGCACGAACCGCGGCCTGGCGTCTACGACTTTTCGGGCCAGAACGATCTGGCGGAATATCTCCGCGCAGCACAGGCAGAGGGATTGAATGTCATCCTGCGACCAGGCCCTTATGTGTGCGCCGAGTGGGAGCTTGCGGGTTATCCCTCGTGGCTCCTGAAGGATCGCGATGTAGTGCTGCGATCGAACGAGCCGAAGTATCGCGCCGCCGTGAACTGGTGGCTGGAACGGCTTGCGAAGGAGGTCACTCCGCTCCTGCAGAAGAACGGCGGCCCCATTATCGCGATTCAGGTCGAGAATGAGTACGGCGCATTCGGAGAGGACCAGGCCTACCTTGAGCAGCTCAAGCAGGAGTTGATTCACGTCGGGCTCGGCGATTCCCTGCTCTTTACGTCAAACCAGGCCTCGGATCTGGCCAAAGGATCGCTGCCTGAGCTCACAGCAGTGGTGAACTTCGGAAGCGGGCATGCGGAAGAGAGCCTCGCGAAGCTCAAGGCCTTTCGACCGGATGGACCCCAGATGGTCGGCGAGTACTGGGCGGGCTGGTTCGATAAGTGGGGCGAGGAGCATCACGAAACTGATGGCAAGCGAGAGGCGGCCGAGTTTCGCAGCATGTTGGAACGCGGTGACTCAGTCTCCATCTACATGTTTCACGGTGGGTCAAGCTTCGGCTGGATGAACGGCGCCGACTCTCATACCGGCACGGACTACCACCCGGACACAACGAGCTACGACTACGACGCTCCTCTCGATGAGAGCGGCAATCCACGTTACAAGTATGGACTTCTGCAGAACGCCATAGCCGAGGTAACCCACGCAACGCTGGCCCCGCCTCCGATAGCGACGATGAGGAGAGCGTTCCCGGTAGCACCGGCTATGCTTTCGGCGTCACTCTGGAAGAATCTGCCCGCACCGGTGCGCTCCGCAGTTCCGCTCACGTTTGAAGATCTCAATCAAAGTTATGGATACGTTCTCTACCGGACTCCGCTGAAACGCGGCGATGGGGGAAAGTTGATCCTGGCTGGCCTTCATGACTATGCCCAGATTTATGTGGATCAGCATCTGATCGGCGTACTCGACCGAAGACTGGGCAATGAGACGATCGATCTGCCGCGGCAGACCAAGGGAACGACGCTCGACATCCTCGTCGAAAATACCGGCCGCGTGAACTACTCGCATGCCATCCGAGGAGAGCGCGCAGGACTGACCGGAGAGGTCACGCTGGACGGCAGGAAGCCAGCGGCGTGGGAGATATATTCCCTGCCAATGAGTGATCTCTCGCATCTCCACCTGCTCCCGCACCCTTGCACCGGGCCGTGCTTCTACCAGGCCGAGATGCAAACGACTCAACAAGCCGACACCTTTCTGGACACACGCAGTCTCCACAAAGGGCAGATGTGGCTGGGGGATCATAACCTAGGGCGCTTCTGGTCAATCGGTCCGCAATTCACCCTCTATGCGCCGGCTCCATGGCTGCATGCCGGTACGACGAAGCTGCTTTTCTTCGACCTGATGGGTGATTCAAAAGAACGTGTGGCCTCGGTCAAGGAGCCGATTATGGGCGCTGTGACTCACAACCGCGAGTCGCAATAGTCGCAATGACTGGAACGCAATTCATCTATCTCAGAGTTCTGACATAGATGAATTGCTCGTGCGGCGCGAGCCACGTGTGATAGCTCACCGGCGCGAAGGGCGCAGGGCCGCACAGGTCGGGCTCGAACGAGATCCCGTAATGGCCATGAACTGTCGGGGTGGACTCAGAGAACCAGAATGAACACGACCCTTCGTATTCGTCTCCTGAAGCCTTGTGGTAGGCACCTATAGGAATCCGGATCCGTGGGTCGTTAATGTAGCCAACCTGCTCCAACTGAGTCCACGCGTCGTATTCAAACCCACCCCGAATGTGCTCGCGCCCGATCCCGGCAGCTTGCATCGAAGCAATCGCCGAGAGGCGCGCACGTTCCATTGCAAATAGATCATGCAGCCCGGCAACGCCGAACACGGCATAAAGTGCTATGGCAGCTAGCGTCAGCAATGGGAGGCGCTCACTCACTCTTCTCTCGTAAAGCCTCATGAGGACAACGAAGGAGACGAACAGTAACGGGAGGAGGTATCGATCGTAGACCTGTCCCCGTGTAACCATCAGGAAAAGATAAGCTGCGGTGTAAGGTCCGAGGAGAGCAAACACGGCTCCATCTGGCAACTCCTCAGCTGATGCGGTGATTTTACTGTCCAGGCTTCGCTTTCTGAACGTATTCCAAGCAAAGAAAGCTACGACCACAGCACTCGTGAAGGTAAGAGAGATGAGCAGAATACGAATCTGCAGCGGTACTACATCCGGCCTTTCACCAAGCGCAACCGGCAGATCCAAGAGGCCTCGAGACGTGACTAAGTTGTTTGAGAACGGGGTTATCTCGTGAGTCGATCGGTGATGGTGAATGCGGAGAAACGCAACGACCTCGAGAGCTGACCCGATGATCAGGAAGCTGGCAAGCGCGAAGGCTATCACGCGAGGCCGGCCCTTCCGGCCAGGATATTTGATAACGAAGGCAAGAAGGACAGGAAGTAGCAATACGATAAGAGCAAAGCTTGTACGACCCAGGCCTACAATCTGCCAGGTTAGTCTCTGACTGTCTAGCGGAATTGCGAACAGGCGTTCCTTTTGAGAGTATGGTTGTCGATTAAACCAGTCGGATAAAACGATGATCGACACAGCACTGATTCCCCAGAGGACCAGGCCTCCGGATAGCAAGCCCGGCCGGCGACGCAATAACCAGGCGACTGAAGGGACGATTACGAGTGCCCCGAGCCAAGCAATCTGCCTAACTGTTCCGCCAGCCACATTCGAGAGAGCAGCCAAAGCAAGCCACCCCAAAGCAGCGTGGTTGGTGCCGGCGTCAATCGCGCGAATGCATAAATAGATGCACAGTAATATGCAAAAACATCCGCCCATATCGGACATGAAGCTGAAGGCGAGCGCAAGAAATACAGGAGAAAGCACTGTAGCGAGAGCGGTCCACGTCGCGTTTCGTACACTAATATCGAATCGACTATAAAGTCTTTGCAGGAGGATTGCAGTAAGCACAGAGAGGCAAAAGGCTGATCCACGGACGGCGGTGAAGGAAAAACCGAAGAGCTTGATAAAAATTGCCCCGATATACAACTGCCATCCGAGCATCGCCGTAGACCAACCCACATATGCAAACTTGCCGCTATCAGCAAGAGTGCGCGCGCTCCAGACATATGACCAGTCATCGTTCATGCCAATCTCGGCGACCGGCCAACTGACCAAAATACATAGAGCAAATAGCCCCGCGCAGAGAAACGCGAGTAGCAAAGAATGAGCATTTCTTACATGGATCGGTCTACCTAGAATAATGGATTTTTCAGTCATATTTACGAAGCTCCTGACCTCTAGCTAACGCCTGCGTCCACGATTGCTAGATATAGCTGACGGACTGAGATACAGGCTGGACTATCGTTTTTTCTCTGATCTAGCTTCAATCATTGAAGAAGTTTAGGACGTGATTGCGGGATCAAGATGGCGTAACGACCGGCAAGTGGTTCAGGTTCCAGAAATGGATCCCTGCGGCAGTTCCGCGTGATCGCGCTGCTGCCACAATCGCTGCGCCGAAGAGGAACCACAGGTTTGGCGCGATCGGTTCCGAACCAGCAATGGTCATACTGCAGACGAGGAGTGACGCGGCAAACAAGGAACGCTCGAGAAGATCGTCATGCAGACCCCGATGCGGGGTCTGCTCGCCCTGTCGAAACAGACCGAGAAAAAGCGCCAGATATCCTGTCACAAATAATGCGAGGCCAGGCACCCCGACGCTTGCCAGCAGCGTGTACATCAGTCCGGAGGCTCGCATACTCCCCAGACCTGCGCCTGTATACGCTGTGTCTTCGAGTGCCTGGAGTGCATCGGTGTGACTTGCTGTCCTCGCTCGATACGAATCTGACTGCTGCTTATCAAGGAGTGTCGATGACACCACGCCGGCGACAGCCTTACGAGCTGGATCGCTCACCGTAAAAAGCGTCGTCGCGCAGAGTAGGACCGCGAGGGCAACAACGATCTTGACCGCTCCAATCTTGCCCTCTCTGATCAGGTGCACCAGGTAAAGAGCGCCTCCGGAGACAATCATGAGGACAAGGCAGAGGTAGCCAGTCGTCGAGAGGGACATCAGCATCACCACCGTCAAGAGTACGGCTGCTGCTGCCCTTGAAAGCCTGAGCGGCCGTGTCATCAGCTCCCAACAAACGACCCCC
>CAZZZQ010000182.1:0-7072 GCA_964658405.1 uncultured Sphingomonas sp. | reverse complement strand
TGGACGAGGAGGTCGTGGTCGACCGCCATTTCCAAGCCGGGAGAAATTTTGGCTTGCCATTTCCATCCACCTGCGTGGTGCTGAAGGAGCCGGCTTCCGGCCCGAAGAGGGTTGGTTGTGTGCCGTAGATAGCTTCCCCCACTGACGACCAGCCATTTGCCCAACTGATGGAGCCGATCAATCTCTGGAGCGGGCACAGCGCCCGTTGAATCTGGGCCAATGTCGAGCAGATAATTTCCGCCCTTGCTGGCAATATCGATCAGGTTACGCAGGAGAGTTTCCGTTGATTTAAAGTGAAGATCGTCGCTCTTGAATCCCCACGTATCGTTCATGGTCATACACGACTCCCAGTCTCGTTCGGCAAAGCCTTGCGGCGGAATGTACTGCTCCGGTGTGTCGGTATCACCCTTGTACGTTCCACCCAGCCGGTTGTTCCAGATGAGATTAGGGTGTTTGTTCAACAAGGCCACGATCTCGGCTGAGCGCGCAGGTGTCATGCTCTGCGTCGGGGTATCGAACCAGACCACGACAGGAAATTCCTTATAGTTGTCTAGCAACTCTTTGATCTGAGGGATAGCCTTGCTGTGGAAATAGGTGTCGAAATTGCCGTCCTGCGCTTTATCCCAGTGTCCAGTGACGCGATCGTGGTCCCCGCGGTGAATTGCCGCTCCAACCGGAGCAGTCCAGTCCTGCGCCTGGGAGTAATAGAAGCCTAGCTTGATCCCTTGTTTGCTGCACTCTTCCGCGAGTTCACGCAGAGGGTCCCGTTTGAACGGCGTCGCATCGACAATGTTGAACGGGTTCGCTTGCGACTTGAACATCGCGAACCCATCATGATGTTTCGCTGTAATGACGATGTACTTCATCCCTGCGGCCTTGGCGAGACCGACAATCTGCCGAGCACTAAACCTCTGCGGATTGAACTTTTTCGCGAGCCCCTTGTAGTCTGCGACCGGGATGGATCCATTGTCATAATCCACTCGCCAATCTCCGGGACTAGCTTGCCGTTCCAACTGCCTGCCGGAATGGAGTAAAGTCCCCAGTGGATAAACATGCCGAAACGTGCTTCACGCCACCATCCCATGCGTGCGTCCCGCTGGGCCTGGGACTCGGTGTCCTGCACCGAAGCTACCGGATGATTATCGGGTAGTCTGTCTGGCTTGCTGCCTTCCAATTGGGCGCCGCTATACCGAGTACAAGCCAGCAGCATCATGCAGATTAAAGCCCGGCTGACTATCATCGTTTCTCCTAGTTGGCCTAGTGTAGAAGAATTGCCACAATTGCTCATTCTGTTTTTCTTAGAGCGCGCGGAATCGAATTTAGTGTGAATTTTCTCATTCAATCGGGCGAAGATCCGGAATACAGCAAGTGTAAGGTTTCTACAAAATTGAGCGAACGCGCAACTTTGATCGAAATAGATCGTCGACAAAAAGGCCCAAGCTTCTCAGTACGTAACGGAAGACAAGAGAGAGGAGATTTATAACAAAAGTGGAGAACTCGAAAGTCCTCCACTTTTGTTGATGCAAGGCTGTTGCCCTATGTTAGAAGCTAATCTTTGCGGCAAACTGAAGCTGTCGCGGAAGACCGACGATGGATCGTATTGTGCCGTACTGCGGATCGTTCAGAGTGCTGTTTGGTATGCCGGGGTTGATGATGTTGAAAAGGTTAAACGCCTCGGCACGAAACTCTACATTTACCTTTTCAGCTATCGGGAAGTTCTTGAACAAGGAGACATCGTCGTTGCGGTATGACTCACTCCGCATCGTTCCACGGCCTACGTTTCCGTAAGCAAATGTCGTGGGAGCGGCGAAAGCACTTTTGTTGAAAGCTGCAGAGTAGGTAGGATGCGCAAGTTTTGGATTTCCCACCAGGTTCGGCCGCTCATATCCGTCCGAGACGCCGATGTTAGCAATGTCCCCGGGTACGGACATCGTATATGACTGACCGCTCCGAAGTTGCGCAACCGTGTTGATCTGCCAACCGCCAATGATGTAGGCTGCCGGTCCTGTGTTCAGGAATTGTTTACCCTTGCCGAAAGGAAGCTCGTACACCATTGAGACGGAAAGAAAGTGGGGGACGTCATAACCGGAAGGACCATAATTTGACGCAATGTCGTAGTAGTTTTGTACGGAATTGCCTGGACCATTTTCAGCCTGAAAAAGCCCTGAACTTGTATCGAGAGACTTGGACCAGGTATATGAGGCTAGGAACTGAAATCCGTTCGAGAATCGG
Organism: uncultured Sphingomonas sp.; assembly: GCA_964658405.1. GTDB lineage: Bacteria > Acidobacteriota > Terriglobia > Terriglobales > Acidobacteriaceae > Edaphobacter. The sequence goes on along the minus strand of CAZZZQ010000182.1, from coordinate 4,840 downwards.
CGTTCCAACTTAGCCTGAAGCGAGTTGTAGTTGCCGGACCCAATGGACCGGTCGTAATGGAAATTTGTCATGTATGGGAAGGGGCGGCGTGCATTCACCTGCGCGGCCGTTCCTGCCCCGGGGGTTCTAGCAGAGTTTACAGCACCGGAGTTATAGTCCAGTCTTCGCGACACACTGCCGACATAACCGACAGACAACAGTGTTTTCTGGGCAAACGTATGCTCAACCTGAAGATTGAACTGCTCCGCATAAGGGCTCTTAAAATTGGGGCTGCCGTAGTAGTCGTTGTTGCTGAACGGACCGCCGGTGGTAAGCGGGCTCCCGATTGCAGCGGAGGCGGCGCTCACGGTCACGAGGGGTGTTCCCAATGCGTTGTAGTTGTAGGAGGCCGATCCCTTGGCAGGCCACTCCCCGATCGTGTTTGAGAGCAACTGGCTAACACCGTTCAATGTATCAAAGACAATGCCGAAGCCCCCACGAACCACCGTCGCCGGTGTAGCCGCGTAGGCAAATCCGAAGCGAGGCCCAAATTGCAGGTTCGAGGATTTGGGTGCACGAGACGCGCTAGAAGCCACGACGATGTGGCTTCCGGCAAGGGAGCCATCATTGCCAGTGATCGCCAGCAGATTAGTCTGAGCGTTAGTGCTAGTCCCCGGGATGCAGGGAGCCTTGCCGCTCGTTGCACAGGCTGCAGGAAGGACGCCTCCGCCAATTTCCCAGTTGCCGGTTTCGTAGTTGAAGCCGTTATTCATGCCGACATTGAGGCTGGGCTGGTTAAGCCGGTCGTACCGCAGACCAAGGTTGAGTGTCAGCTTCTGCGTTGCCTTCCAAGAGTCTCCCGCGAAGAAGGCAATGCTCGGGATGCTGTATTGGATGGTGTTCTGCGCCTGAAATCCGCCGGAGTTAGGCAGTGCCAGCAGAGCCGATGCTACAGAGTTGCCGGTTGAGCCGAGACTGGTCGACGAAGATGGATCCGCCGTTTGGTTGTTGCTGAAACCAAAGTTCTGTCCCGTGCCGTGCTGAGAACGGTATTGCTCGATTTCGGACGCCCCAAAGCTGAAGCTGTGACGTCCCACCTGCCAGTTCAGGAGGCCACCCACAGACCAAGAGGAGTTACGCCGCAGCGCCGCGCTGCCCAGACCTGAACCGCCATAGGGAGAGCCCAGGTTGATGGCGAGAGGACCATACAGATCCAACCCCTGGAAACCAAGCGCAGTCAACGGACCCAGGCCTGCGACGGCAACGTTGCCAAACGTAAACGCGCGGCTGGCGCGTCCACCGTTTACGTTGAGAATGAGATTGGGTGTGAAGACGTGCGTGATGCCCGCGCCAATGTTCAGTCCGCCAAAGTCGGTCACACCACTGACCTGCTGCGTGGCAGGCGAGTTAAGGTGGTTAAACATATTGGACCAACGAAAGAAGACGTTGTCTTTCTTCGTCACAACTTGGTCGACCCGGCCTTGGTAGTTGTTCGAGTTGTTGACGGAAGGGGTGTTGAGAATCTCGTTTGGAGAGGTGTTTCCCATCGTGTTCGGCCGGTCAAAATAGGTTTGTATGTAGGACTGTACCTGGGTGTTGATCCGGGAGGTTGGAATGACATTGTTCGCGAACTGCTGGCGAGTGTAGCCATTGCCTGCTGCGTTGAGTGTGGTCGAGGCGGGATCAAAGATGTTTTTGTTGCCGACAGAGTTGCGGAAGTCACCATTAAGCTCCGCGTCGGTAGGAACGGTGAGTTGCAGACCACTGGCTTGGGTGTAGCGCCAACCCTCATAGGCGAAGAAGAAAAACGTTTTGTCTCTGCCGTTGTAGAACTTTGGAATAAGCACCGGACCGCCTATAGTCCCGCCAAATTCATTTTGACGGAATGCACCAGCCTTCTTCGGGCTGCCGTCTCCGTTTACATCCGTAAACGGATTGCGGGCGTCGAATGCATTATTCCGGATGAACTCCCACGCGCTGCCATGTAACTGGTTGGTGCCTGACTTACTAATCAGGTTGACTACCCCGCCTAGGACCGACCCAAAGGCAGGGTCATCGTTGTGAGACTGAACCTTGAATTCGCTGATACCGTCAATGATTGGCAGCACCGTGTAGGTCGTGGTGCGGAAGTCCGTGTTCACCACGCCATCCAGTAGATAGAGGGTCTCGCGATTTTGCTGGCCATTGATGGACGGATTGGAAAAGGAACTACCGGGGATAGCCACGGTAGAACCGTCGTCCGTGCCTTGGTTGGCACCCTGGCTGGTGCTGACGGGCGTGGCACCTGGAACTAGTGTCAGCAGCTGCGTAAAGTTGCGTCCGTTCAAGGGAAGATCTTTGACCGTGCGCTCGCCGATAACCGTACCCAGGGAGGCATTGGTCGTAGTAAGCAATTCGCTCTGGCCTTCCACGTCAACCGTTACGCTCTGGTCGCCGACCTTCAACATGGGATTGAAGGTAATGCTCTGGCTAACATCCAGCTTGATTGCATTCGCGGTCAGAGACGCAAATCCCGGCTTTGTTACGGTGAGCTGATAGTTTCCAACGGGCAGAAGTAAAAGCAGATACTCACCATGGGAACCGCTCTGAACGCTGCGGGAAAGATGAGTGTCAACGTTCACTACCTCGACAGTCGCGCCGGGAATAGCTGCTCCGGAAGAGTCCTCTACCGTACCCGAGATTTGTCCTGTCGTTGTCTGTGCGCCAAGTTGGCAGCTGGATACGAGTATGGTCGATATGCCCCACGCCAACCCCATGCGGTAAATTCTGTTCATTACGAAAAGCCTCCAAGAGGTTTCAAGAATAAGGTCAGATCGAAGTGCAGTCCCTATCTTTTCCGCCCCCACGATAGGGGTGTTGAACGATCTTTGTCAAGGAGTCATCGCTAACTTTAGCTACACAAGGCGGCCGAGACGGATAACGATGCAGTAAACCCGGGAGAATTCTATCGTGGCCGCGAATCGAAACGAACCGATCGCAGCGATTCCGCTGGAATGCGATTCATCAACGATGAAGGCACGGAGGATGGAGGTCTCATCTTTGGCGGCAGCGGCGGCGTCGAGCGCAAGCCTGACAGCTTAAGCCACCTCAGCTTCGATCAGTATGAACAGGATCCAACTGTCGTTCTCGGAACAGCATTGCACGATGGGATCAGAACTGAGGGTATTCAGCTCAACGATGCGCCTCTAGCTCCGATCACACCGGATCTGATTTCGGAGGCTGTCCGCATTAAAAATCCAGCATCACCGCCGGCCGCGCCACGTCCATCGAATTTCGCCGTCATTCAGACTCGAGCCCAGGTCTCGTACATTGACTTGCTGGCCAGATATGCTCTGGACGTTCCTGCCGGGCTCAAGATCCCCGTCGCCATTTCGGTTGCCGGTCTGGTATTAGCGGCGTTCATGGATATGCCATACGACTTCTATATTCTGTTAAGGGTGTTGGTTTGCCTTACATGTGTGATCGTCGCCGTCCCGTTGTGGCGGTCGGAAATGGCGGGAGCTTGGTTCTGGGCAGCCGTTGGCATTGCTGTTCTCTATAACCGCCTGCTTCCGGTCCATCTTCACAAAGGCACTTGGGAATGGCTGAATATCGCGACGATACCGGTATTTGCTGCTCTATTCCTGATAATCAAGCCACGCACCTTCGTATAAAGGCGCAATCTCCAAGCACGACAATTCACCGGGCGGCTCTTGCCGGCCTGCTCGATCCACTGGAAGGTGGAGTTGCCGAGGAAGCCGTTGAACTTGCGGGGAAGGCATTGTGGTTAGCGGACGACCTTCATGGTGCGGTTCCAGCGTGTCTCGTCAAAGATGTGAATAAGTTCGTGGAAGGTGAAGACGATGCGGTCGGCAACCGTGGTCTTGTTCATCTGGTCGGCTGGGGTTTTGAAGGACCAGTAGAGGAAGAGAGGACGGCCAAGGATGTTCTCGCGGGGGACGAAGCCCCAGTAGCGGCCGTCGAGGCTCTCCGTGCGGTTGTCGCCCATGGCGAAGACTTTGCCGGGGGGCACGACGAGGTCGTCGCCCTGGATGTGGCTTGCAAGCTCGACTGCCCAGGTAGAAGTGACTCTCGGTTCGGTGTCCGGGCTGACGCTCGGAAAATCATCGCGGTAGGGATCATAAGCGTTAAGAGGATTGCTATCTCCGATCCGGGGAGTCTGGAGCTCATTCTGCGCTACTCCGTTGAGGAAGACGATGCCGTTGCGAAGGTGGATGCGGTCGCCGGGTATGCCGATAGCGCGCTTGACGAGGATTATGTCGGGCGGATCGGGCGGCACCGGATTGGGCTTGAGGAAGATGATGACGTCGCCACGGTGGACATCTCGATAGGGCATAAAGAAGGCCCACTTTGCCCGTGGAGCGAGCAGGATGCGGTCGGCGAGGGGATGGTCGCCGATGAGGAGCGTCTTCTCCATGGAGCCGGAGGGGATATCGAAGTTCTGGAAGATGAAGGCCGTGAGGAAGAGGTAGACCACGAGCATTTTGCAGATAGAGGCAAAGCCTTCTAACGGGGTTTCCGTCTCTGCAGTTGCGGGCTTTGCGGCGGGAGCATCTGCGAGCTCAAGGGGCTTGGTCGACATCTTGTCTCCGGTCCTGGTTCAGTGTACCGCGCGGGAAGGACGGCTTAACACCGATCAGTGCGGATGAAATGATGGAGGTTGCTGTTGATCGCGATTTGGGGCCCAAAGCAGATCCAATCGTTCTCAACCTGGGAGATTTACCGGAATTAGAGTAGTTCGTTCAAATCGACTACTGCACTCGCACCATCAGCTCGTGATAGATCGCGGCGTGATCATCTGCGGCAGACGGCTCGGGAATAATGCTCACAAAGTCCTTCCACAGTATGGAGCATAGTCGCT